>CAMCJC010000226.1 GCA_945875065.1 uncultured Propionibacteriaceae bacterium
CGACGTCCTCCCAGCCCTTCTTGATGGAGGCGAAGATGTTGGTGGCACCAACCGCGTCGAGGATGATCTGTGGTCCGCCCTCGCCAGCGCCAGCGAACGCCTGGTCGGTGCCGTTGTCGTACCAGAACACCTTCTTTCCCTTACCCGCGGCCTGCTGCTTGACCGTCTCGAGTTCGCTCTGCTGCGCGTCGATGACCTTCTTGGCGCGATCCTCGACGCCGAAGATCTTGGCGACCTCGGTCAGCTCGTTCCAGGCGGCCTCCATCGTGCCGGGAGCGGTTTCGACGCCCTCGGGGCAACTGAAGGGGCTGAGATAGGTGGGGATCTTCTCCTTCAGCAGTTCCTCGCGGGCGCCGACATTCTTCTCGCTGAACGCCGACGCGTACGAGCCGTATGCGAAGTCGGGTTTGGCCGCCAGGAACGCCTCCTTCGAGGGGTATTCGGCGTCGGCGAGCACCTTGATGCTGTCGTAGGCGGCCTTCCAGTGCTCGGAGATCTGGTCGTCGAGGTAGGCGGTGCCGACCATTTGCTTTTCGAGGCCAAGGGCCAGCATGACCTCGGTGGCTCCCTGGTTAAGGGTGACGGCGGCCTTCGGGGGCTGCTGGAAGGTCACATCGAACCCGCAATTGTTGAGGGTGACGGGGGTGTACGACGCGGCCGCTTGGGTGGCTGCGGGGGGAGCCGTTGTCGGTGGGGGCGCCGACGCAGCCTGAAAGCACGAGTCCGGCGGCAACGGCGCCGACGACTAGGGGACGAATACGCATGGAATCTCTTTCCACTTGGCCCGTTCGCGGGGCATGGACGAAGGCGTCGGCTGGTCTTCGGACTCGAGTTCATCCCGGCAGGACGCCTTCCCAGGTTTCCCCAGTGGCAGTTTCGTCCTGACGGTCCCTCTCACCGCTGCGCGTCAGTCCCGGAATCGCACCGGGTTCCCAGGCCCCTTAGGGCCGCCGACGTGGGCGACGATAGCAGCCGAGCCCCTAGCCAGGATCGTGGGGTGCGATCTCCACGAGCCCGGTTAATGCCGCAGTTCCGGCGGCCCCAGGGCACGGGCTCGGCGTCGTCCCTGCCCATCCAGAGCGTCCCAGCGGCAACGTCCTTCGGTTACCGCAACGGAGCTGCCGTGCCGCCGCGCTGCTCAACCGGCACGTAGGTCCGCTCGGGCTCGCCGATGTAGATCTGGCGCGGCCGGCCGATCTTCCGCTTCGGGTCGGCGTGCTCCTCCCGCCACTGCGCGAGCCAGCCGGGCAGCCGACCGAGCGCGAACAGGGCCGTGAAATACGACGCGGGGAATCCCATCGACTCGTAGATCAACCCGGTGTAGAAGTCGACGTTCGGATAGAGGCGGCGTTCGATGAAGTAGTCGTCGCTGAGCGCAGTCTCTTCTAGCTCCATCGCCATGTCGAGCAGCTGGTTGCTCTTGCCGGAGGCGCGCAGGATCTCGTCGGCGTGGCCCTTGATGATCTTCGCGCGCGGGTCGTAGTTCTTGTAGACGCGGTGCCCGAAGCCCATCAGCTTCACCCCGGACTTCTTGTCCTTGACCTGCGACACGAACGTCTTTACGTCCAGGCCTTCGGCCTTCAGGTACGCAAGCATCTCCAGCACGGCCTGGTTGGCGCCGCCGTGGAGCGGGCCGGACAGGGCATTGACGCCCGAGGCCACCGACGCGTAGATGTTTGCGTCCGATGAGCCCACCATCCGCACCGTCGACGTGGAGCAGTTCTGCTCGTGGTCGGCGTGAAGGATGAACAGCGTCTCGAACGCGGAGACGACGGCGGGGTCGAGGTCGTATTCCTCCTGCGGCGTCCCGAACGACAGTCGTAGGTAGTTCTCGACGTATTTCAGCTTCGTCAGCGGGTACAGGAACGGCTCGCCCACCGACGACTTGTACGCGTACGCGATCAGCGTCGGCATCATGCCGAGCAGCTTGAGGGTAGCGGCCTCGACCTGCTCCGGGTCGTGCGGGTCGAGGTGGGCGCGGTCGAACGTGCCGGCACCGATCACGGCGGCGCTGAGCACCATCATCGGGTGGGCCCCGCGCGGGAACGACCGGTACAGCTCCCGCATCCGCTCGTCGATCATCATCCGCCGCATGACATCCTCGCGGAAGGCATCCAGCTGCGAGGCGGTCGGCAGCTCGCCGTAGATCAGCAGGTACGAGACCTCCAGGAACGACGATTTCTCCGCCAACTGCTCGATCGGGTAGCCGCGGTAGCGGAGAATGCCCTTGTAGCCGTCGATAAACGTGATTGAGGACTGGCACGACGCAGTGTTGACGAAACCGCCGTCTAGGGTGACGTTGCCGGTGCTGGCCAGCAGGCGGGAGATGTCGTAGCCGTCGTTGCCCTCGGAGGCCTTTACGACATCTAGGTCCAACTCGACCTCTGCGTGGCTGAAATGGGCCTGTTCCGTCATATCCGGTGCCTTCCTGCTCGGCGCCGACGTCTCCTAGTCGGCGGGGTTGGGCGCCATCAGTGGCTTCGGCCAACCATACCCCGCGACATCCGGGCGCGGAACCAAATCACAATACAGGGCCCGGTTTCGGAGCGAGACGGCGGGGCGGTACCTTGACGACGTGAGCGTAGAAGCAGGTGCCCTCGCGCACAGCCGGGCCAGTCGCGGCAAGGTCCTCGCGTGGTGCATGTGGGACTGGGGGACTCAACCGTTCGCGACGGTGATCACGACGTTCGTCTTCGGCGTCTACATCGCCTCGGGAACCAACTTCGGAACTGGCGAGCAGGACACGGCTCCCGCCGCGATGCTCGGCGTCGCCATGGCGATCGCGGGGGCGCTGATCGCGCTCCTCGCGCCCGTCCTAGGCCAGGGTTCCGACCGCTCCGGCCACCGCATGCGGCACCTCAGGTGGCAGACGTGGGCGCTCGCCGCGATCTCGGCGGCGCTTTGGTTCGTAGCGCCGTCGTCAACCTATCTGTGGCTAGGGCTTGGGTTGCTCGCGGCCGGGAACCTCGTCGCGGAGGTCGCGAACGTCAACTACTACGCGTCGCTCGAGGAGGTCGCTACGCCGGCGGACGTGGGTCGCGTCTCCGGTCTTGGCTGGGGCATGGGCTATCTCGGTGGCATTCTCATCCTGCTGTTGATCGTCGTGCTCTCCGGCGGTGACGTCGATGCCGGCGATGTCCGCAACTCCATGCTGCTGTGCGGCGCGTGGACGGTGGTCTTCACCATCCCGATCTTCCGCGCGATCCGCGATACGCCCGTCGAGCAGCCGGAGCGGCGCGACGTCGTCGACGCCTACCGCGAGGTCTTCGCGTCGGTGCGGCGCATCTGGCGCCTCGCGCCGAACACCGTCTGGTTCCTGCTGGCCTCCGCCCTGTTCCGCGACGGCCTTGCCGGCGTCTTCACCTACGGCGCGGTCCTGGCCAAGGACGCCTTCGGGTTCTCGACGGCACAGGTGCTGGTTTTCGGGGCGGTCGCGAACATCACAGCAGGTCTCGCGACCATCGCGTTCGGCCACCTCGACGACCGGCTTGGCGCCAAGCGCGTCATCCTGATCTCGCTCGGCAGCATCGTCGCCCTCGGGCTGCTCCTGTTTGTCCTCCACGCCCAGGGCCCCTGGGCGTTTTGGGTTTTTGGTCTAGCCATGACGCTGTTCGTGGGTCCGGCGCAGTCGGCTTCGCGATCCTTCCTGGCGCGGCTGATCCCGGAGGGGCACTCGGGCGAGGTGTTCGGCCTGTATGCGACGACGGGGCGGGCCGTCTCGTTCCTCGCTTCGACGATGTGGGTGCTGTTCCTGTGGATCGGGTCGCTGGTGGTGCCTGAGGGGCGCTCACCGATCCACTTCGGGATCCTGGGGATCGTGCTGGTGCTCGCCGCCGGCTTGGTCGGGATGCTACGCGTCGCGTCGCCGCCGGACCCCAACCCGTACGTGCCTCGTGACCAGTAGCGGCACGGTTCCACATGGCCGGGGACGCGAAGCTAGGCCAGCGGCGTGCTGGGAAGCATCCCCGCGTTTAGAACGGGTAGGGCCGTGTGGTGTAGATGTTGCGTAACTGCTTAGCCTTCGAAGTGCCAACAGCGAGATCGACTACGCAGACGACTGTGACGACCAACACCCCAAAGACCAAGAGATACCCCAGCGTCTCCAGGATGGCGTTCTCCCCCTCCCTAGAGACGCCGTGTGCTCGGAGGAATGAATAGCCAGGCCCCACGTCACCGGCGTCCGGAATGAGGAAGGCTAGGACCATCGCCAGCGCCTCCGTTACGGCGAAGGTTGGAAACAGCCACGACGAGACGGGGCGCCACGGGGCCTTCGAACTGGCCAAGCTAAACAGGCCCGCCCACACCAGGTGCACGACTTGCCAGGCCGGGGCAACGATCATGCCGTAGATGATGACCATCCAGCCCGCAGCCCCGTCGGCGAAGAGGAGCAGGGCATCAAGGGCTACGAAGAAAAAACCGACGAGCCACACCCAGTTCTTCAACGCCTTACGCGTGGGGTTTGGAGGATAGGGCGTGAAGAAATAGCCGCTCGGCGGGTAGTAACCCTGGTACCTCATCGTGTCTCCTCGGGCTGGGAGTCTGTTCCGATTGTCGCAGAGCAGTCCATTGCTTTCCCCGCAGGGTCGCTATTGCCCAACAGAGACAGCGCCGCCAGCGGTTACCCCCTGTAGGTGCAGGCGAAGGCGTCTACCGCCGTCCTTGTCCCCTCGCTGTTTTAGGCTCTCGAGGGCTGTTGACTAGGAGGTTTGTTCAGGGACCTCGCGAGGTTGGCTGCTGACAAGGTGTGATGTTTCTGGTGCGGCCACATTTGCGTTATCGGCCGGACTGCGCCGGTGACCTACCCAGCCGCCCCTGTCGGGCACGAATCGCCGTTTTGGGTGAGCGGGGGTGTGTGCGGCTAGGGGTTTTGCAAGCCCGGTTCACCTGGCCCGGCGATTCGCGCACGCCCTGGGGG
>CAMCJC010000227.1 GCA_945875065.1 uncultured Propionibacteriaceae bacterium
GACGAGGCGGCCGAGCCGCACACGATCCCGCCTGCCGAGGGGCTCACCCTTGAACAGCACCTTGCCCTTTGTGGGGCGCTGGAGACCGACCATGACCCGGGCCGTGGTCGACTTGCCGCAACCGGACTCTCCGACGATCCCGACGACCTCGCCGCGGGAGATGCTGAGCGAGACATCGTTGACGGCGTGCACCAGGTTCGGTCGAAAGAGCTTGCCCGTGCGGGACTTATAGAGGACGTGGACACCCTGCAGTTCGAGGATCGGGGTGTCAGCCATGGCTAGCCTCCTTCAGAGCCGCGCGGAGTTCAGGCGTGCTCGCCCAACGGTGGTCGGGGGAGCCTCCTGCCGGCAGCAGCTCGGGTTTGGTATCGAGTCCGAGCGTCGGGTGGGAACTGCGGGGCGCGAAGCGGTCGCCTGCCACGAACTCCCGAGGGCTGGGGACAGTGCCGGGAACCTGATGGAGGCGGCCGGTGCCCTCCTCGATGGACAAGACCGCTCCAAGAAGGCCGCGTGTGTACTCATGACATGGGGTGGTCAGGAGATCGGAAGTGGTCGCCTGTTCGACGATCTGGCCGGCATACATGACGGTGATGCGGTGCGCGACCTGTGCGACGAGCGCGAGGTCGTGGCTGACGAATACCATCGCGAAACCAAGCTGCTTGCGCAGGTTGTCCAGCAGCTCGACGACCTGCTCCTGGACCGTGACGTCGAGGGCGGTGGTCGGTTCGTCAGCGATTATCAGGCGCGGGTTGCGCGTCAGGGCCATCGCGATGAGGACGCGTTGCCGCTGGCCGCCCGACAACTCGTGAGGGTACGACTTCAAGGTTCGGACTGGGTCCAGACCAACCAGCTCGAGGACTTCCTCGGCGCTGCGCTTGCCGCCGCGCGAGGTGAGCTGCTTCAGTTGCGTGCGGATCAGCATCGACGGGTTCAGGGAGCTGAGCGCGTCCTGATAAACCATCGCCATCTCGTGGCCGCGCAGCGCGCCGAGCTGCTTGTCGCTCAGGTCGAGGAGGTTCTTGCCGTCGAAGAGGATCTCGCCGGTGATGTGAGCCGTCTTCGGCAGCAGGCCCATGATCGCCATCAATGTCAGGGACTTGCCGCACCTGGACTCGCCGACCAGCCCCATCGTCTCGCCCGGGCGGACGGCGAACGAGGCGTTATCAACGATGCTGACCTCGCCGTGCGACTTGGGAAAAGCGATCGACAATCCGTTGACCTCTAGCAGCGGGGCGGCCTTAGGGTTGGTGAGGTGCGGGCGATCGCCTCGGGCCGACTCGGATTTTTTGAGCAGCGCTAGGCGGGCACGGAGCCGCTCGGCCTGGGCGGCATATGCGGCTGCGATGGCATCGTTACGTGCCCCGGCCGCGGAGCCGTTGTCCTTGGGACTCGGCGCCTTGGCGCGGGGACTGGCCAGCGCGTCGGTCAGGCCCTCGGACAAGATATTGAGGCACAGCGTGGTGATGAGGATGAAAAGGCCGGGGAAGAACGTCACCCACCAGTGGCCGGATAGCAGCAACGCCTTGCCCTCGGAGAGCATGTTGCCCCAGGTGGGCGTATTGACTGAGGTGATGCCGGTGCCGATGAACGATAGCGAGGCCTCGAACACGATCGCGTCCGCCACCAACACCGTCGCGAACACCATGATCGGGGCTAGGCAGTTGCGCGCGACATGCTTTACCAGGATCCACCATGTGCGAGCGCCCATCACCTTCGATGCGGCCACGTAATCCTCGCCGAACTGGGCTAGTACGTTGGCCCGCACGACGCGAGCCAGCTGGGGCACATACAAGAACGCGATCGAGATAATCACGACGAACAACAGGCTTGAGAACCGAGAGGCCAGCGCCGTTACCATGACCGCGGCGAGGGCGATGCCGGGGAAGCTCATGATGATGTCGAGCAGGCGCATCAGCGTCTCAGAGACCCATTGGCGGGAGGTCGCGGCGATCGACCCGAGGATCGCGGCCGCCATTAGTGCCAGACCGGTAGCCGACAGACCAACCACTAGCGAGACGCGGGCGCCATGGATGATGCGGGAAGCGACGTCACGACCGCTGTTGTCAGTTCCGAACCAGAACTGCCCGTCCGGCGGGATGGAGGAATCCGGGATTCGTTGAATCCCGACGCCTTCGATCTCAATCTCCGTGTACACGACCTTATCGGCAGGTACGAGGCCGCTGGCGTCGGGGGAGTAGGGCGCGATCCACGGCGCCAGCAGCGCGAGAAAGGCCAGCGCCGCTAGGACGGTGAGCGCGATTTCGACCCGATCGGCAATCCGGTGATGCGGGGGAGCCGCAGCCCGGGAGCCGTGAGTTTCTTCTTGGCCTCGGCGGAGAGCATCACACGCCCCTGATTCGCGGGTTGACTAGCACATAGAGGAAGTCGACCACGATATTGATGAAGATGAAAGCGATCGCGACGGTGATCGTCACGCCCTGAACGATGTTGACGTCGTTGCGGGTGATGCCCTGGAAGATGAGTTCACCCATGCCGCCGATGTTGAAGATCTTCTCGATGACGACGGCCCCGCCCATCAGGTAGCCGACGCGCAGGCCCAGAACCGTGATCGGGGTTATCAAAGCGTTGCGCAAGACGTTGCGCCCCACGACGACGTGCTTCGGGACTCCAGCACCGATCGCGGTGCGGACATAGTCCTTGTCGAGCTCCTCGACCATGGCGGTGCGCACGACGCGTGTCAGCGAACCAGCGACCGGGACGCCAAGGGCGATCGCCGGCAGTATGACCTGGCCTAGGTAAGCGGGCGGGTCGTCGGTGAAGCTAACCCAGTCGGTCACGACGGCGGGAAAGACACCGGCGCCACCTGGGATGTTGCCCAGCCACTGGATCAGCAGCAAAGCGAGCCAGAACGACGGCGTAGCCAGGCAGGCGATCGAAAGAATGCGGATCACCTGATCGACCCAACGGTCGCGGTACAGGGCCGCCAGAACCCCGAGGACGCTCGCCAGAGCGATCGCGATGAACAAGCCGAGGAATGTCAGCTGCAGCGTGATCGGAAACGCCATTCGCACCAGCTCGGAGATCGGTACATCTTGGAAGGAATTGCCTAGATCTCCTCGAACCAGACCGGCGAGGTACCGCCCGAACCTAACCAGCAGGGGGTCGTTTAGGCCGCGAGCCTCGCGATACTGGTCGAGCGCGGCCTGGTCGGCGGCCTCGCCTAGGGCCAGGCGTGCCGGGTCCGCCGTCGAGAGCGACATGACGAAGAACACTAGGAGCGTGACGCCGAACACCATGATCGGCAGGGCGACTAGGCGTCGCCCCAGCAATCGGAGCAGATTGGACATATCCGTGCCTTCGGGACTGTTGCAGGGAGACTCCTTGAGCCTCCGCCTGGATCACTTGGTCGAGGCGACGTCGATAAACGATAGTCCGGTGGCCGAGAGCGGCTGGAAGTTCACCAGCGTGGCACCGTCGTAAGCGGTCGGCGTCTTGCGATGGAAGATCGGGTAGAGCGGGACGTTCTCGGCGATCGCGTCGAAGATCTCGCTCCACTTGGCCTTCTGGGCATCGCCGGTCGCGGCTGCCGCCTCGTCGAGGAGGGCCTGAACCTTGTTGTAGGAGTCCTGGCCCTTCCAGTGCATGCGGGAGTCGGTCCAGGTGTCGCCGGCGTACCACCACCGCAGCAGCAGATCCGCGTCGTCGCCGAACACCGACGGGTCGCCGGGGGCGACGACGATATCGTAAGCCTCCGGCTTGCCATCGATGGTGTCGTAGACGTCAGCGGACTTCTTCTCGTCGTAGGAGACGGCTAGCCCGACGGCTTCGAGGGATTCCTTGATGATCGGGCGAACGGCTTCGAACCAGCCGTGGTCGCTCGCCAGCAGCCGCACGGAGGTCAGACCGGTCTCGGCGAGGAGCGCCTTGGTCTTGTCCTGATTCTTGGTGTACACGGTGGCGGCCTGCTTGTAGGCGGGGTGCTCTTTCTGAACGAAGCAAGTGGCGGGAGTCGCCAGGTCGGACATTCCGGTGGCGCAGATCTTCTCGTAGTCGAGGGTATAGAGGATGGCCCGGCGGTTGCGGGCATCGTTCATCGGGGCCGCGCCGCAGTTGAACATCATGAAAAGCAGCCCAAAACCCTGCTCGGCCGCCACCTTCTTCGAGTTGGCTAGGGTCGCCAGGTCCGTGGCGGGAACCGCGTCGATCGCCTGCACGGCGCCGGAGGTCAGGGCGTTCACGCGGGTGGCGTTGTCGGGGAGGATCTCCCAGGTCATCGTCTTGGCGAGGGCGGGATGCGGGCCGTTGTAGGCGTCGTTGCGCTCGAAAACGATCTTCTTTGAGCTGGCGCCGTTGTCGGTCATCTTCCAGGGGCCGGTGCCGACGGGGTTCAGGTCGAAAGCCTTCGGATCGGCCTCGACGGCGGCCTTCGGGACGATCTTGACGACCGAGAGGCGCTCGGCTACGAGCGAGAAGGCGTACTTGGTCTTGACGACCACCGTGGTCTCGTCTTTCTTGGTCACGGATTCGATGAACGGCAGGAACGACGCGCACAGTGACTTGTTGAGCGGATCCAGGACGCGCTCGAAGGAGAAGACGATGTCGTCGGTGGTGACCTTGCTGCCGTTGGTGAAGACGGCGCCGTCCCGGAGGGTGGCCTCGTAGGTGAGGTCGTCGATCTTCTTCGGCAATTCCTTAGCGAGCGCGGCATAGGCCTCGCGCTTGTCGGGGTGCAGCTCGGTCAGCCCTTCCATCGTGTGCCAGTTGGCGGCGACGGTGAGTGCGGCCGTGGTGGTCATCGGGTCGTAGCCGTTGGTTCCCAGTTCGTACGAGATTCCGGCGGTGATACTGCCATCCTTGTTGACAGCCATCGAGGCTTATTCACAGAATCACTGGCCGCGGCTAGGGTTGTATCCTGAATTAATAG
>CAMCJC010000228.1 GCA_945875065.1 uncultured Propionibacteriaceae bacterium
TGGGTTGTCGAAGTCGTGTCGGGACAGGAGTTCCCACTTCCAGGCTGGAGAAGAATGCTTCGGCGGTGGCGTTGTCGAAGCATGAGTCTATGCGGCCCGTGGACTGGCGGATCCCGAGGTCGGTGCAGAGGTGGGTGAAGATTCGGGCGGTGTAGGTCGAGCCGCGGTCGGTGTGGAAGATGATGCGTTCGGCCTCGTCATCGGCCCAGAGGGCCTGTGTGCCGCCGCGGCAGGCGACGGCCATCTTGATCGCGGTTCAGGCTAGAGCCGCATCCGGATGCGCCCTGGTCGTGGCGCCGAGGAGTCGCCGGGAGTACAGGTCGATCACGGTCGCTAGATACAGCTTCCCCGCCGTGGTGGGGATCTCCGTCATGTCACCCACCCAATGGCTGTTAGGCCGGTCCGCGTTGAAGTCCCGCCGGAGCAGGTCAGGGAACACCGGTACGGTCTTGTCCTGCCTGGTCAGCCCGCCCCGGTGCCCGGCCCGGCGAGCGGCCAGACCCTGGCGGCGCATTGACTCCGCGAGAGTCTTCTCGCTCACCTGCCAGCCATTAGCGACCAGGTTAGCGTGCAGGCGGGGCGAGCCATGCAGGTCTCGCTTCCCGGGCGAACGCGATCTTCACGGCCCGGTCGATCGTGTCGCGACGCCGGTCCCGGGCTGTGTGCTGCCCGCTCGTAGCCGACGGCCCCGTGGCCCGACTCAGCCACTTGTAGAACCACGACAGCGACAACCCCAGCAGTGCGCACGTCAGCGTGTGTGGCACCCGATGCCTGGTCCTCTGGTCAGCGACGAAGCGGGCCATGCTCACTTCGTCGCCTCCTTGACCCAAAGAACCACGGATCGCTTGAGGACATCATGCTCCATCCGCAGTTCGGAGACCTCAGCGCGCAGCCGCTTCAACTCGTCATAGTCGGCCTCGGCCAGGCTCTTCGACCCGTCCCTGGCCTCCCTCGCCCTCGCGACCCAGTTCCCCAACGTGCCAGCGTTCACTCCCAGAACACGAGCGATCTGCGCGATCGGCTTCCCCGTCTCCTCCACAACCCGGACCACTCCCTCACGGAACTCCCGGTCATACTTCTTCCTGATCTCAGACATCGCTACTCCCTATAACCGATGCCTCCACAAACCAGGGGAAACCTCACAGTGGCCAGCAGATGCGGTGCGGCCTTGTCACGAGTTTTCGTTCCATGCAGGGTTTTGTCGTCGGCCGCCACCACCATGTGACCCTTCCATCGGGTGGTGTTACGGGCCAGTAGCCACGCCCCGGTCATCGCGGATAGTTCGTCGGCGTTGAGGGCTTGGAGGGTTCGGTGGATCGTGGATTCCGACGGTACTTGATGTCCCGGGGGCAGCAGCCCTGACTTGGCTAGGAGATCGCGGCCGATATCAGCGGCCCATTTGGCGATCGCGATCAGGCTGCTCGCACCGGCACACATTGCCGCTGTGGCGATGGCGAGAACCTCGGCCAGGTCGTGGCGGCGATCACGACGTCCCTGAGGGTCAGCGATGGTGGCGAACACGCCCAGCAGTGACTGGCCGCAGACAGGCGTGGTGAGGGATGATGAGCACACGCGTGGGGCCTTGTGATTTCTTGGTGATGACAAAGGTGTGTAGGAACCCTCATCATCCCAGAATCCGCAAGCCCCACGCCCCCATCACACCCAGCCACACCCCCGACACCACGACTTTGCCGAGGCCCTGGGTGGCGACCCACCCTGCTGAAGGTGAGGGTACGCTGCTATCGGTGCCGCGATTGTGGCCACGTGTAGTGCCAGGAGCAGCGGAAGTTGGGGGCTGTCCTCGTGGTCCAGCGGTGCGATGCACTCTGGCAGTTGTGGCGGTGATGCTGTGTGTGCTGCTGCCGGTTCCTTGCAAAGTCGGGTTCGGCACATGGAGATCATCCGGGCGGAGGGGAGGTAATGTTAGTGATAGCTTGGGTAAGCGTGGCGGTGGGCATTTTTCCGTACTTTCTGGGATGGAAAATGCCGGCTGCGAAAATCGGGGATTTTTTGAGAATAGGGTGAATTCTTGTTGCGAGCCATTCGTGGGCTATGTTGCATTTGGCTGCCAGGGTATCCAGAGCGACGACGACTTTGAATACCGAATTATCGTCGAAGTTGCCGTAGGTGTGCTTGGCTCGATCCGCTGTCTTTGGGTGCATGCTCGGGATGTGAGATGGAACGTGATTCCATAATCTAGCGCCGTGAGAAATACGGTTGCGCAAGTGTACGAATGAGCGGACGTTCGAGGGGAGCTGGGCGCGTGAAGTGCTCATGGAGTCCGCCAGTTCATCCAGTACTCCCGACTTCCCTGAAGCCTCGATGAGGCGAGAGAGAGTTCCGAAGGAGATTGCCTCTGTTGCAACCCAAATCGGCATGCGGGCGTAGGCCTCAGCTGTGTATTGTCCGCCGTCCTTAATCTCGTCCCTGTAATGTACGATGGACGGTTCCTTGCTTCTATCCAAGTCGGATAGCAGGCGCTCCTGGACGGGCTCAACTGAGCGATTTGGAGGTGCTGTAAAGCCGCATCCTTCAACGTATGAGCCAACTGGGCCTAGGTGTTTCGCGTAGTAATGTGCGAATCTGGCCCTGAGTAGGTGCTCTATGGGATGCAGTAGCGCCGCACATTGATACGCGAACTCCTGTTCGGCGTCATAGACTGTCTGGATGGCTTCGAAGGAGGCCCCATCTATGAAGTCATTGTCCCCATCTGTGGGGGTGCGCTGCCAGTGCCGGAAGTATCCAGAGAATCTGTAGTACCCTACGCGACCGAGGAACTCGCGGGCTGCAGGCTTGTCGGTAATCTTGAGTCCGCGGGAAGCGAGTAAGTCAAGCTGCTGCTCATAAGTGAGCCAAGGCTTGCCCTTGGGCTCTTGGAGAGGCGTCACTGGTGCTCCTGCGGGAAGATAAAGGCCTCACCCATTTATGCTTTGCCCTGTGGGGCTAGAGGCGCGGGTGAGGCTCGATTGGTTCGATCGTACGTGTGCCGTGCTTCTTCGACCCAAGAAGTGCGCAGTTCGGACTGTTCATTTTCCTGAGGATTCTCAGACTCGGCGATCGGGGCACTCACGCAGTGGCTGGCGCAGCGGGGGCAACCCCTCGTGGCCCGACGTTTGACGTGGATTGAGTGCGCCTCAGTGGGGCGTCACAACCAGTTGGAGGGACAGCAGCGTGATGGGGCTGCGCAGGCCTGGTGTTCGCGCCGGGGAGGCCTAGGCCTGCGTGGCAGTCGCGGAGGAGCGCTTCGAGGATCGCCAAGACTGGCACTGCCCTAAGCTCGCGCCTCTTTCGAGACACTCGGCGCATGGTTGTCGCCGTTCGTGATCTGAAGGGCCGCCATCGCCTTGTGGAAGTCTGCTTCCCTGTCCTTCATTTCGAACGGGAGGGCGTAGGTGTAGGTCGTTCCTGCTGGGTGGGTGGCCGTTCTCTCTTCCCATCTTGTCGCCTTTCTTCTTCCAGACCTTCAGGACCGAGTTCGGGACGATCCTGCCGTTTGCGTCGAACGTGTACTTGTCCTGGTCGTAGCCGTGCAGCACCGCGAACTGCGTTCGGTAGATCGTGCACAGCTCTTCCGCCGAGACCCCCAGCATCGTCGCCATCAGCGCGTCGATCTCCACCAGAGCGTTCCGACGATCCAGGTCCCGGCGCAGCGGCGTCGCAGCCGACCACTCCGCCTCGACATCGCCCAGCGCCGGCGTACCCTCATACCCAGGCCCAAGCAGCCACTCATCCTCCCGGAACACCTCGTCCCACACCTCCGCCCACAACGGCGCGTACGCCTCCGTCAGACAGTTCAGCCGCAATGTCCGCAGCAGCAGCCTCGGAATGAGTGGATGACCCAACGGCGGGAAAGCCAAGCGAGAGACCTGAGTTGCGCGGATGGTGCTCTTGGGAGCGGAGCGGATCTGATAGTCCGCCAACAAGGACGAGAGCGTTCCACAAAGGGCGACGAGCGCTCGTGATGGGCTTGAACTTGCCAGGGAGCCGGAAGAAAACAGGCCATCAACGTGAGCTGGACCAGGTGGGATGAGGGCCGGGATGAGCGTGCGCTCACCGGTGTTGGCCGCCATGCAACGCCAGGCGACCCGGTAGCAGTCGCGGACCGGGACCGACTGCCATGCGTCCGGGTCTTCACCTTCGGGAGCTGGCAGCTTCCACGAGCCGTAGTTGCTGTCGTAGGAGATCCGGTCGCCCGTCGGCTTGTATGCCGTCGTGGGGAGCGCGTCCGGGGCGAGCGTCTCCAGGTCGACCTCCGACCAGTCCTGCTGGTGGAGCATGGTGCTGTTGGGGGTCTTGTAGACAGGGGCGCTGACGTATAGGTGCGGCCCCTGCAGGATCGCGTCTTCCCAGTTGGCGATTTGACCCCAACGCTTGACGAACCTGCCCTTCTGGCGATCGATGGACTCGTCCCAGCCTCGCGAGAAGCCGAGTGTCAGGGAACCGACTCGCGGGGCATGCGCAAGAGTTCTAAGGACGTTCGTTGTCGTCCTGTTTACCGTGTACAACATGTGGGATTCGGCAGCTGGTGTGCTCTCCTCTTCGAGGACATCGGCCCACGTCTCGAGGGTGCTGTCTGTTACCCGCTGAAGCCGTGCGGCGTGGGGGCGGGTATCCCACTTTCCCTTGTGTTTTGCGCCAGGCTCGTCGCCCGAGCCATCATGCTTGAAAGAACGCTCGACCGTATCTGGATGGTAGACGCCCGCAGCATTGATGAGGTCAACGTGGCCGCGATCGTTGGCGTAAACGTTGAGGCTTATTCACAGAATCACTGGCCGTGACTAGAGTTGTATCCTGAATTAATAGATTGGGCGGCTCGTTTCGGCTAGAATAGGTGTTGAACAAAACACTAACGAAACGAGCCGCTGAATGTATAATAGC
>CAMCJC010000229.1 GCA_945875065.1 uncultured Propionibacteriaceae bacterium
GCCATCGGCGCGACGACCCGCATCCTCGCCCCGCTGCTGGACTCGAAGAAGACCGACCCCGGCATCGTCGTCATCGACCAGGGCGGGCACTTCGTCGTGCCGCTGCTCGGCGGCCACGTCGGCGGCGCCAACGAGCTCGCCAAAAAGCTCTCGGAAGCCCTCGGCGCCACCGCGGTGGTGACTACGGCCACCGACTCGCTCGGGGTCCCCGCGCTCGACACCCTCGGCTGGGCGCACAGCGGCGACGTCGCGGGCGTCACCGGCGCCATGCTGGACGGCCGCCCCGTGCGCCTGATCCGGGAGCAGCCATGGCCAATCCCGCCGCTGCCGGCGAACGTCGCCGAGGACGCGGACGGGGTGGCGGAAATCGTCGTCACCGACCGCGACGCCTCGCGGCTGCCGGCGGCCGAGCTACCGCGGGTGGTCCTGCATCCCCGGTCACTGGTCGTCGGTATGGGCTGCAACCGCGGCACGTCGGAGGAGATTCTGCGCGGCCTTCTGGAGGCGACGCTCCAGGAGGCCGCCCTCAGCATCCACTCGGTGGCGGCGCTGACCAGCGTCGACATCAAGGCCCACGAGGGTGGCCTGGTGCGCCTGGCCAAGCATCTGGGCGTGCCGTTCATCTGCTACGAGGCGGCCGAGCTGGCCGGCATCGAGGTGCCGACGCCGTCGGATGTCGTGGCGTCCGAGGTTGGTACGCCGAGCGTGTCCGAGGCTTCGGTGATCCGGTACGGCGCCGAATTGATCGTGCCGAAGGCCAAATGCCCGGATGCGACCTGCGCTATCGGGCGCATTCCCGCACGCGGCGAGCTGCGGGTCGTCGGGCTCGGCCCCGGCCACCGGGACCTGCTGACCCCGATGGCGAAGCAGGCGATTGAGACGGCCCGCTATGTCGTCGGGTACATCCCGTATGTTCGACAGATCCGTGACCTGATCAACCCGCACGCTGAGACCCATGCCACCAAGATGGGCACCGAGGAACAACGCACCGCGTTCGCGATCCAGAAGGCCCGAGAGGGTCACCCCGTCGCGTTCGTGTGCTCCGGGGACCCGGCGATCTACGCGATGGCCTCTCCGACGCTGGAAATGGGCACCGAGGGCATCGACGTCAAGGTCATCCCCGGCGTCACGGCCGAGCTGGCCGCATCCGCCCTGCTCGGGGCACCGCTCGGCCACGACCACGTCACGATCTCCCTGTCCGACCTGCACACCTCATGGGAGGACATTGAACGCCGGCTCCAGGCCGCCGCGGAAGGCGACTTCGTGACCGTGCTGTACAACCCGCGCTCCCGCAAACGCGTCGCCCACCTGCCCCGGGCCCTGGAAATCCTGGGGGCGCATCGCCCCGCCGACGTGCCGGTCATGGCCGTCTACGAGGCTTTCCGGCCGAAACAGCGCATCAGATGGGCGCCGATCGGCGAGTTCAACCCCGAGTGGGTGGACATGCACACCATCGTCATCGTCGGTTCCTCGACCACCAAGCCGGTGGCCACGGGCTGCGGCGAGCAGGCGATCGTCACTCCACGCGATTACCAGTGGATGGGCAAGATTCAAGGAGGAAATTGCTGATGTTCAAAGAACTAACCACCGTGCCGCTCATCATCGCCGCGCACGGCACGAGGGACCCGGAGGGCGTGACCGTCTGCCGGGCGCTCGCGGAACGCGTCAAGGCGAAGCTGCCGGGCACGAAGCTGACGATGGGGTTCGTCGAGCTGACCGAGCCCGGCATCCCAGAAGCCGTCGCGGAGGCGCTGGAGGGTATCGAGCCGAAGGGGGAACTCGACGCCGTCGTCGTGCCGCTGATGCTCGCCACCGGCGGTCACGTGCGGATCGACATTCCGGAGGCGATCGACGAGGGTCGCGGCGGCGCGAAGGTCGGATACTCCGCGGCGCTGCTCGGCAGCCCGCTGCTGGACTCGGCGGTCAAGAATCGAGTCGTCGAGGCACTCGGCGAGTGGCGGCCCAAGGACACGGCCTGCGTGCTGGTGGGGCGCGGCTCCCCCGTCACGGCCTCCAACGCCGAGCGCTATCGCATGGCCCGCACCCTCATGGAGGAGGCGGAGCTGCGAAGCGTCCACCCCGCGTTCATCCAGGTGTCGCGGCCATCGGTCCCGGAGGCGCTCAACCACGCCAAAGCGACGGGTGTGAAACAGATCGTCGTCGCGCCTCACTTCCTGTTTCCCGGCAAGCTGCGCACGTGGAACCTGGAGCAGGTCGCAGCTTGGTGCGAGAACAACCCTGACGTCGAGGTGCGGGTAGCCGAGGTTATTGGGGACTGCGACGAACTCGCCCAGCTCGTCGTCGACCGTTACCTCGCCGAGCTGGAGGCCGAAGGCTACGGCGACGGTGCGCCTGGCTTCATGTCGAACCTGATGCTCGAAGGTCGCGACGTGCTCGTCGTCGGCGGCGGGGCCGTCGCCGCCCGACGTATCCCCCGCCTGCTAGAAGCCGGTGCGAAGGTGCGGGTAGTCGCCCCCAACCTTGGGATCGCCGTCGGCCGGCTCGCCGACAGCGGTGCGATCGCCGCCGAGCAGCGAGCCGCCAAAGCGGAGGATGTCGGCGACGCCTGGTACGTCTTGGCGGCCAGCAACGACCCACGGGTGAACGCGATGATCGCGGCCGAGGCGGAGCGCCGCCACACGTTCTGCTGCCGCGCCGACGACGCACTGGGCGGCACCGCTACCACCCCGACCACCGCCTCCGCCGGCGGCCTGACCGTAGCGGTGATCGGCGACCGCAACCCCCGCCGTTCTGTGCGCGTGCGAGACGAACTGCTGCAAGTCCTCCAGGACTGACGGCGGATTTCCAAATCGTCACCACCCCAACGGGCGGTGTCGAGAACCTCGTCTATGGGGCTGAGGCCTTGGCCCCGGTCCCATAGACGTGGCGCGGCCATTCCCCGGGAACGCCACGATGCTCGGATCCGTTCGGCTCTTCCCATCGTCACAGGCTCACCAAAAATGTCTGTAGCGGCGGCTAATGTGACGGCACTGGGATAGGAGGCGTCATGGACGGGTTTGCGCCGGCTACCGCGCGATGGTTCACCGATGCCCTCGGCGAACCCACGACGGTGCAGCTGGAGGCTTGGGACGCGATCCGAGCCGGCGGGCACGCCCTTGTCGTCGCACCCACCGGCTCCGGAAAGACCCTCGCCGCTTTCCTCCACGCCATCGACCGTTTGCTGTTTCATCCCCACAGCGGCGGGACGCGCGTCGTCTACGTCTCGCCGCTGAAGGCACTCGGGGTCGACGTCGAGCGCAACCTGCGGATCCCGCTCGCGGGTATCCGGAGCATCGCCGGCGACGCTCGGGACGTGACGGTCGGGGTTCGCTCCGGGGACACGCCGCAGCGCGAACGGGCCCGGCTCAAACGCAATCCGCCCGATATCCTGATCACGACCCCCGAGTCGCTGTACCTGATGCTCACCTCGTCGGCCCGCGACACCTTGCGCGACGTCGAGACCGTCATCGTCGACGAGATCCACGCCATCGCTGGCGACAAGCGCGGCACGCACCTCACACTCAGCCTCGAACGCCTCGACCTCCTCGTCGGACGCGACGTGCAGCGCATCGCCTTGTCAGCGACAGTGCGCCCCATCGACGCGGTGGCCCGGTTCCTGGGCGGCGACCGTGACGTTGACGTCATCAATCCTCCCGCGGACAAGCGGTGGGACGTCGCGATCCGGACCCCAAACCTCGCCGACCCGTGGCCGGAGATCGAGGAGCGGATCCTCGACGACATCCTCGCCGCCCGCTCGACGCTCGTGTTCACCAACGCCCGCCGTACCGCCGAAACCCTGACCGGCCACCTCAACGAGCGCTGGGCAGAGCGCGGCGGGGAAGGGTTCATCGCCCGCACCCACCACGGGTCGGTGAGTCGGCATTTGCGGGAGGAGATCGAGTCGGCGCTGAAGCTCGGCGAGTTGCGGGCTGTCGTCGCCACCGCGACATTGGAGCTCGGCATCGACATGGGAGCGGTGGAGCAGGTAATCCAGGTGGGTTCGCCGCCTTCGGCTTCCAGCGCACTGCAACGCATCGGCAGGGCCGGACACCGGGTCGGGGCGACGTCGTGGGGGCGCATCGAGACGCTCCACCGTGGCGAGCTGGCGGCCGCCGTCGTCACCACCGGCGACCTGCTAGAGGGCCGCATCGAGGAGCTCCACATCCCCATCCTCCCTCTCGACGTCCTCGCGCAGCAGACCGCGGCCGAGGCCGCCGCCCATCCCGAGGTCGGCCTGGACATCGGGCGGTGGCTGAAGGCGTGCCGCCGCGCGTTTCCGTACCGCGACCTGACCAGGCGCGGCCTAGACGACGTCCTCAGCCTGCTGCTCGGCACCTACCCCAGCGCCGACTTTTCCGACCTCAAGGCCCGCCTTAGCATGCATGACGGCCGTCTTTTGCCGCTCCGCGGCACTCAGCGGCTGGCCGTGACCTCCGGGGGAACCATCCCCGACCACGGTCTTTACGGGGTGTTTCTCGACGAGGCGGGCGACGGCCGGCGTGTCGGCGAGCTCGATGAGGAGATGGTCTGGGAGACACGCGTCGGCGAGACATTCACGCTGGGCGCATCGTCCTGGACCGTCACCGCGATCACGCGGGATCAGGTGCGCGTCGTCCCCGCCCCGCCCCTGACAGGCAAGATGCCGTTCTGGCGCAACGAGGAGCCGGCGCGCCCCGCCGAGCTCGGCCGCCGCATCGGCGACCTCACCCGCGACCTCGCCGCCGGGCGTAACCGGCTCGACGTGCCGTGGCTCGACGAGGCGACCCGCCGCGAACTCCTCACGTATGTGCGCTCTCAGGCCGCGGCGACCGGAGTGGTGCCCGACTCCGGCGTCGTGGTCGTCGAACGATGCCGTGACGAGCTGGGCGACTGGCGCG
>CAMCJC010000230.1 GCA_945875065.1 uncultured Propionibacteriaceae bacterium
AGACGGGAACGCGCCGACGCACGGCCGGCGGCTCTGGTCAAGAGAGGGTTGATCAGGAGCTGGTAGAGCCAGGTGCCGAAGATCGCGGCCTTGACCGTCTGATGGGTGCCGGCGACGTTGGCGTGGAACGTGTGCAGGTGCGGGATTCCCTGGAGCCGCGCGAGCCTGGCCCCAAGGATGAGCGCGCCGCGTTCGGTCTGGCTGTGGATGATGTCGAACTTGGCGCATTTGGTGATGAGCTGCGCGCGTCGCTCGGTGTTGTGCAGGATTGACAGGTGGGCGGGCAGCCCCTCGATGTAAACGGTTGGGCATTCGATGATGCGACAGTTGCGTGGTTTTTCCAGGTGCCTGTCTGGGGCGATGAGGCTGACCTTGTGGCCGAGTGCAGCCAACTCATCGATCTGCGTCTCGACTGAGCGGCCAATGCCGCCAGAGGCCGGGAAGAAGTCGTCAATCAGGAACCCGATTCGCATCAATGCCCTCCGAACACGAATAACGGGACGTACATCTCGGCGGGCGTCAGCGAGCCGTGTTGGCCGACGAGCCCGAACTCGCGCATCCGCTGCGTGGTATGGAGGGCCCAGTCCTCGCGCATGGCGACCACAACATCGCCGATACGCGGCGCGACGCGGTCACTGACTGTCCCGAACCAGCCGGCCTCCACGGCGTCTCGTCCCAGCCATACCTCTGCCTGCTCTCCCAGGCGTCGACGCCAGCGTGCCGCTACCTCGGCTGGGCGCTCGGTGTAGACGTGACGCAGCCGCGGCTCCCCGCCGAAATGCCGGACATCGCGAAAACCGACCTTTTCCTCAGCAACCAGCTGGCGGGAGCTGGGGACGTTGATCATCCCGTGATCACCGGTCACTAGGAGGCAGGTGTCGGCTGGCAGAGCGTCAACAACGGAACGGATCAGTTCCTCGACTTCCCCCAGTCGGTACAGCCATCGCCAGCTGCCGATCCCGTGGGCGTGGCCGTCGTGATCCAGCTGCCGCTCGTAGACGTACACCAAGTCCGAGGTCTCCAAGGCATCGGCCACGGCGCCGGTGATCTCCTCGACGTTTGATTCATGTCGGATCCCGCGGAACGTGGTTCCGGTGAACGCCGTTCGTTGGAGCGCCGAATCCGCGAACCGGGCCAGGCTGACGCAGGCGCTGTTCGTTCCTCCGGCCGCTAGCTGCTCGTACACGGTCTGCGCGCACCGGAACGACTCGACGTCTCTCGGACCGCCCTCCCAGGTCAGGGCGTTCAGGACTTGGTCTGCCTCGGGGTCGAGGAAGCTGTATCCGACGACGCCATGCTGACCGGGTGACACGCCGCAGCCGAGGGCGGTCAACGATGTGGCGGTGGTTGAGGGAACACAACACGTCAGCTGCTGCGCGACGTCCAGTCGCGGTGCCAGGAGGGCGCTGTCCCCAGCGTGGTCTGCCACCGCATGCCACCCGAGCCCGTCGACCATGAACAGCACATACCGGTCGGCGGCGGGGAGGTCAACGAGCGGCGTTTCGCCTCGCAGCCGAACTGCCACGGAGGGGAGCACGTTGGTCAGGCATGCCCCCTCGTATTGGGGCAACACGAACTGGGTCATCCGATGTGGTCCTGCAGCAGTTGGGCGAACGCGATGAGCTTGTCGACGCTTAGCTCTCCGTCGCCTGCCGGAGACATCCGCACGGTCATGTCGTTCGGCCCTAGGTACCCGGTCCAGCCGTGATCGGCGGTGCACTGCGGGTCCTCACAGGCGGCTGGCCCGATGTCGAGTCGGGAGGCCGCGCCCCAGGCGATCGCCAGCCATGCCTCGACGAGTTGGGCGCCGCGGTCGGGCCACTTCTCGGGTCGAGCCACTGAACGCGTGATGGCGGCGGAGTGGATGGCCCGTAACGCGATGACCTCAACGCTGGTGATGGCGCGGTCGGGGTCGCCTGCGTCCTGTTCGTCGGTGTGGGAGATGATCAGCTGTTTGTCCGTCAGGACCAGCACCGTCAGGTGTCGCTGCAGATCGCCCGTGGCAAAGCTCGCCTCGTGGTGCACGAGGTAGCCCAGCATCCGCTGGCTCCCCAGTGCGCTCGCGATCGTCGCCCACACGAGTTCTGGGTAGAACCGGCACTCTTGCACCTCCTGCTGAAGTGCGAGGGCCTGCTGCGCCGCGGGTGGCTGGGAAATCACCCGGCCATTCTTCCACTATTTTGTCTCCCATGAAGTCTCGGCCCTTCTTCGCCGCCCGTCTCGAGGATCGGCTCAATCGCTTCTTGGAGCGCCTCTTCTTGCGCATGGGGTGGCAGGAAGCCATCACCCCGTACACGGGGTTCGGCACGACCCAGCAGATCCGCATCCTCGCCCGCATGGCTCTGCTACCGCCCAAGCGGCTTGGCATCTTCCAGGCTGCGACGGATCTGATGCACCGCCGCGGGTGGCGCAATTTCATCTCCGCGGCGCGCGTCGCGAGCCCAGCACACATCGTGATCGGCGACCTGAGATTCCCGGTCGTCGCCGACCGAGGCGGCTACATCGATGTCCGTATCCGCGATCACGGCCTGCCCGTGGGCTGGCATCAGGTGCGGATCGACGGCACGGGCGGTTCGTCGACCTTAGTCCCCGTCCACGTCATCGACGCCAACGAGACGTTCGGCATCGTCTCGGACATCGACGACACCATCATCTCGACGTGGCTGCCCCGTCCGCTGACCGCTGCCTGGAACTCCTTCGTTCTCACCGAGGGGGCCCGCCAGGCCGTGCCGGGGATGGCGCGGCTGTTCCAACGGATGCTGGCCGATCACCCCGGCGCGCCATTGATCTTCGTGTCCACGGGGGCGTGGAACACCTACCCGATGGTGACGCGCTTCCTGCGCCGCCACGGTTTCCCCGACGGCGCGCTCCTTTTGACCGACTGGGGGCCGACCAATACCGGTTGGTTCCGCAGCGGATCCGACCACAAGCGCAACTGCCTGCGCGAGCTGGCTCGGGATCTCCCAAACGTTCGCTGGGTGCTCGTCGGCGACGACGGCCAACATGACCCGGAACTCTACGCGGAGTTCGCGACTCTGCAACCGGAACACGTACGGGCGCGCGTCATCCGCGAGCTCAGTCCCGGCGAACACGCCCTTGCGCACGGCATCATGCCGAGCGCAACCAACCCTTGGGAATGGACTCCGGACCTAGCTCCGGAGGTTCGCGCACCCGATGGCGATGGTCTCACGGTTAAACTGCGCGGGATCGTCGATCGGTAGGAGACCCAGCGGTGGCAAGCACAATCGAAGACTTCGAGGAACACATCCTCGACGTCGACGTGACCGAGGAGATGGAGTCGAGCTTCCTCGAGTACGCATACTCCGTCATCTATTCGCGCGCACTCCCGGACGCCCGCGACGGCCTCAAGCCCGTGCAGCGCCGGATCCTGTACTCGATGGATGACATGGGCGTGACCCCGGATAAGGGGCACGTTAAATGTGCCCGCGTCGTCGGCCAAGTAATGGGTGTGCTGCACCCACACGGCGACGGCGCGATCTACGACGCGCTGGTGCGCATGGCTCAGCCGTGGTCGATGCGACTACCCCTGATCGACGGGCACGGCAACTTCGGGTCGCTCGACGCCGGCCCCGCGGCCATGCGTTACACCGAATGCCGGATGGATCACCCTGCCCTGGCGATGACGGCCGGCCTAGACGAGGAGGTCGTCGACTACCGGCCAAACTACGATGGCAAGGACACCGAGCCGGAGGTGCTGCCGGCGGCGCTCCCGAACCTTCTGGTCAACGGGGCGACTGGCATCGCGGTTGGCATGGCTACCAACATTGCGCCCCACAATCTCAGCGAAACCGTGGCAGCCCTCAAGGCGCTCCTGCGCAACCGCGACATCGAGCTCGACGAGTTGATGCAGCACCTGCCCGGCCCCGACTTCCCCGGCGGCGGCAAGATCATCGGCCTGGACGGCATTCGCGACGCCTACGCGACCGGCCGAGGCTCGTTCAAACTGCGCGCCAAGACGAAGATTGAGCAGGTGAGCCCACGGCGCCGTGGCATTGTCGTGACCGAGCTGCCTTACATGATCGGACCCGAAAAGATCATCGAGCAGATCAAGAAGGGCGTCGACGCGAAGAAACTCACCGGCATTGCCGACGTCAAGGATCTAACGGATCTGACCAACGGGACCCGTCTGGTCATAGAGGTCAAGAACGGCATCAACCCGGAGGCGCTGCTGGAGCAGCTGTATCGCAACACCAAGCTTGAGGACACTTTCGCGATCAACGCGGTCGCGCTGGTCGAGGGGCAACCCCGGACCCTGACGCTGAAGGAGATGCTTGAGGTCTACCTCGACCACCGCATCCAAGTAACGGTGCGTCGCACCGAGTACCGGCTCGGCAAGGCCAACGACCGCCTGCACTTGGTGCGAGGCCTCCTCGTGGCGATCGCCGATATCGACGACGTCATCGCGATCGTTAGGACCAGCGAGGATGCCACGGAGGCAAGGCAGCGCCTGATGGCCGCGTTCGAACTCGACGAGGTGCAGGCCAACTACATCCTCGACATGCAGCTGCGCCGTCTCACGAAGTACTCGACGATCGAGCTGAACGCCGAAGCCGACGAACTCGCCAAACGCATCGCCGACCTCCAGGCGGTCCTCGACGACCCGAATATCCTGCATGCACTGATCGCCAGCGAACTTGACGAGGTCGCGGAGAAGTTCGGGACGCCGCGCCGCACTGTCCTGTTGGCCAGCGACGGCCTCGTCAAATCCGCCGCGCCACTCGAGGTCCCCGACTCCCCGTGTTGGGTGCTGCTGTCCAGCACCGGCCGCACCGCCCGGACCGACAGCGCGCAGCCTCTACCGACGGACGGTCCTAGGGCTCCACACGATGTCA
>CAMCJC010000231.1 GCA_945875065.1 uncultured Propionibacteriaceae bacterium
GAGAGTTGTTGCGAGCGATCGCGTTCTCCTCGGTGCGGATCGTCGCCAGGATGGCGACGATGAAGCCGACGCTGATGCCTACTGCCAGCAGCGTCGCGACGAAGCGACTCGGGTGGAACCGGATCTCGTTGGCGGCGTCGCGCAGCATCACGCCCCCAGCCGGCCGAGGCTCGCGAGCATCGCGTCGGCGGTCGGGTTGGCGACGTCGTCGACGAGGCTGCCGTCGGACAAGACGAGCGCCCGGCTCGCGTACGCGGCGGCTTTCGGGTCGTGCGTGACCATGATGATGGTCTGCCCACGGTCGCGCGCACAGCTTTGGAGATAGCCGAGAAGGGCCGTGCCGGCGCGGGAGTCAAGGGCGCCTGTCGGCTCGTCGGCGAAGATGACGGAAGGGCGGGTGATCAGGGCCCGAGCAATCGCGACCCGCTGCTGCTGGCCGCCTGAGAGCTGGCTTGGACGATGGGTGAGCCGATCGGCGATGCCCAAGGATGCCACGACCTCTTGGAACAGCCCCTGGTCGGGCTTGCGGCCGGCGAGATCGAGCGGCAACAGGATGTTCTGCTGCGCGGTCAGGGTGGGCAACAGGTTGAACGCCTGGAAGATGAAGCCGATGCGGTCCCGCCGGATCTGCGTGACCTGTTTCTCGGGTAGACGCGACAGATCGTCGGTGCCGATGTACGCGGAGCCCTGCGTCGCACGGTCAAGGCCGGCCATGCAGTGCATGAGCGTGGACTTCCCGGAGCCAGACGGCCCCATGATCGCGGTGAACGAACCAGGCTCAATCGTGAGGCTAACGTTGTTGACCGCGACGACGGGACGTTCCTCCCCCGCGCCGAAGACCTTTGTTAGGTTGACGGCTCCACAGGCTGGGAGCGACGGGGCGGGTGGCGGGAGGGTCATCGGGACACCTTTCTGAAGAGTCCCGCCAGACTAGCCATCGGTAGAGACATTTTTCGTCGGGGTTCCCCCTGGTTCTAACACGGAACAACTGGACGCGGTGTCGGCCGAGCGGCCTAAACTACACGTATGCAAGCCGTTCGCCCCTTGGCCGGAGCCCCCTGCGAGAGCCGGATCGTGAAGGACTTAGAGTCCGTTCTCGGGGGTCCGGTCCCGGCGTGGCGCGCGCTGGCGTCGTCGGGGGTTGTCGTGACGGCGACCCGCGGCCAGGGCCTGCCTGGAGCGAACAAACCGATGCTGTGGTGGATCTGCGAGGGCACCATCGCCGCGCACTTCGACGTCGGGGATCGCACCCACATCGCCGGCTACGCCCAAGTCGGGGACATCTTCATGGCGAGCTTCCCGAAAGAGATCATGGACATGCTGGGCATAGCCTCGCGCTACCCGATGTTTGACTCGTCGATAGCCAACACGCGCAAGCGTGGCGTGGCGCTGGAGCGCTCGGTGGTGGCGGGCGTGGCTTTGCAGGTCGTGGTCGACCTCGCCCAGCGCTACCCGCAGTGGCAACGGCTGATCATGATCTGGGCCCTGCGCATGGCGACGTTCCACATGCACCGCGAGTATCAGTACCTCACGATGGACGCCGAGAAGCGCTACCTGGCGTTCCTGGAGGAGTTCCCACGGATCGCGAAGATCATCTCCCAGCGCCAGGCCGCGAACTTCCTGGGCCTGACCCCCGTCGGCCTCAACCGGGTCGTCTCTCGGCTCCGCCGCGAGGGCCGTTTGGACTCCCCGGGTGCCTGACCGCCGACACCGGTTCTGCTCTGTCAGCTGCGGATATCAGCCCGATCGAGCACGGCGCTGTGAGCCAGCCAAATGAGAACCGTCACCGTTAGAGACGTCACGACAACGACCCCGATGCCGTCCAACGTCAGGAACGCTGGTGGAAAGGATGTGCGTCCGCCCCCGGACAACAACGAACCAAACTGGGTGGCATGTGTGAGCAGCGCGTAGGGGCTGACGATCGCGGCCCGACCCGCTACGAGCAAGGCCCCAACTGACAAGCCGGCCAGCGTCAAGGCGATCGCGACGGGCGGTGCGAAGGCTCGGCTCCACGATGACAGCGCCGACTGCCAGGCTGCCAGCGGGAATCCGGCCAACATCACGATCAGGCTCGCCCACACGTACTGAACCGGCACCGTCCCGGGCAGGCCCAAAGTCATACCAAGAGCTGTGACGACGGCTAGCATCACGACCTGCATCACGGCCGCCAGGACACCGACGACGACGATCTTGCCTAGCACCACCTGACGGGTCGAGATCTTCGTGTTCATCAACGCGTTCCAATTGTTTTTGTGTTCTACCCGCCATACGAGCGACGCCAAGATCGCGACCCCCACGGGGAGTTCGAGCATGCCGTAAAATCCGATGGCTCTCACCCACAGGGTGTGCCACCCCTCCTCCAGCCCGCCTTCGGCCATCAGGGTGCTGGTGGTTCCCGCCACCACCGAGACGACCGGTAACAAGAAGACGATGACGATGCTGGCTGAGCGCTTCAGCTTGCTGAACTCGGCTTGGATGCTGGTCATTTCAGGATTCCTTCCGGTCGAAACGCCACGTCACGCACGCGAATCCGGATGCGGCGAGGAGACCCACGATGCTTACGCCCAGGTAGGGCATTGACAGATATTCAGGGTTGTTGCCAACGAAGTCGACTGGAGTGGCTAGCGAGAAGCAGCCCCATGGGGTCAGATATGAGATCCACCGCGGGAACGCCGTCGAGAACACAGCGATGAACGCTCCGAGAACCCCGAGTCCCAGAGAGGCCAGCTGGTTCTCGACTCGTGCTGAGAGCAGCAACTGAACGCCGAGGCTACTCAGACAGGCGACCGTCGCCAGCGACGTGTAGCCAATCCAATTCCAGACCGGCATCGGCGCCGTGATCCGCAGCAAGGTTCCGGCTCCCATCAGCGATACGGTTGAGAGCCATATCACAGCGACCAGCACCGCGCCGAGCGCAACCGCTTTAACCCGACACAGTCTGCCCGGGGTGATACCGGCCGTGGCGGACAACAGCCAGCCGCCACCACGGTGCTCGATCTCAACCTGCCGGCTGGCTAGCACCGCGATCAGCAGCGGGCCAAGAAAGTTGACCGCGCCCGCCTGACTCATCAGCAACAGTTTCCAGGCGTAGCCGTCGGCGTCACCGAGGTGGAACCCGATGCCCGACCCCATAGCCATTCCGACTGCCATGGCGAAGACGACACCGAGCATGAGCAGCGCCAATGCTCCGACCTTGAGGCGGCGCATCTTGGCGAATTCGTTACGAATCACAGCCCTCTCCCCTCGGTCAGTCGTAGGAACATGTTTTCGAGTGTCTGCCCTTCGCGACGCACTTCGAAGATGTGGATACCGGCGTGGACGAGGCGGGCGACAGCGTCGGCCACGCCCGCAGAGTCGGCTCCGCGCACCCGAACGACGTGCCCTTCCTGCCGCGCCGTGACCTGTTGCCGCAGCAGCTCTGCCGCGAGCGGAACTTCGCTGCACTCGATGACGACATCGGGGGTCACTTGTGCCAGCAACTGGTCCCGAGAGCCTTGGAAGATGAGCCGGCCTCGACTGAGGATGCCGATGCTAGTGGCGCACTTGTCGATCTCGCCTAGCTGGTGGCTGGAGACCAGGACCGTGATTCCCGAGGCGGCGAGGCGCCGAAGCAGGTCGCGCATCTCCTCTACGCCGGCTGGGTCGAGTCCATTGGTGGGTTCGTCGAGGATCAAGAGCCTAGGCTGGCGTGCTAGCGCCATCGCAATCCCCAACCGCTGTTTCATGCCCAGGGAATAGGCGGCGACGCGCTTGTCGAGCTGGTCTTGGAGCCGGACGGTCCGCACTGCTTGTTCGATCTGCCGGGTATCGAGACCGAGGAGACGCTGGATCAAGCGCATGTTCTCGGCGCCGGTCAGGTGGTGGTAGCCGGGCGGCGACTCGATCAGCGACCCGACCTCGCCGAGGATGTCGCGACGGGTCTGTCGATTCATCGGACGCCCGAGCACGGTGGCGTCGCCGCTGCTCGGCCGCACGAGCGACAGCAGCATTTTCATGGTGGTGGACTTGCCGGACCCGTTGGGGCCGAGGAAGCCGTAGACGCTACCGACAGGAACCGCGAGGTCAATTCGGTCGACGACGACGCGGTCGCCGTAGCGTTTGGTCAGATCGCTGGTCTGGATTGCGAAGTTCATGGCAACCAGCCTGCCCCGCTATTTTTCCCGAAACATCTAGCTAAAAGCCCTAGCCAGCTAGGTATCTCGCAATAGCTGGCTGCTCGGCTATGCCTAAAGGACTAGTAGTCTCTCAGGGGTTCGGCACGACCAGCCCGGTCTCGTAGGCGAGCACCACGGCCTGCACCCGATCGCGAAGCCCGAGTTTGCGGAGGACGTTTCCGACGTGGATCTTGACGGTGCCTTCGGCCAAAGACAGTTGCTCGGCGATCTCCGCGTTCGAATGGCCGCGCGCGATCTGTCCCAGCACGTCAAGTTCCCGTGAGGTGAGGGTCTTCAGGCGGACATCAGTACGCCAGGCCGGTGGGCGGGCGGCCACGAAGTGCTTCAGCAAGCGGCGGGTAGTGGTCGGAGCAACGACGGCGTCCCCGTCGTGGATGTGCCGGATCGCCGCGGCGAGTTCCTCGGGCGGGGCATCTTTCAGCAGGAACCCGCTGGCCCCGGCCTGTAGGGCCTCGTAGGCGTATTCGTCCAGATCGAAGGTGGTCACGACTAGTACTTTCGGCGCATCTACTCGTTCGCGGATGCGACGCGTCGCCGCCACTCCTCCCATGCCGGGCATCCGCACGTCCATCAGCACGACGTCGCTCGCGGTGGTTTCCAACAGCCTCAGCGCGGCCTCGCCGCTGTCGGCCTCCCCGACGACATCCAGGCCTTGCGCCTGCAACACCA
>CAMCJC010000232.1 GCA_945875065.1 uncultured Propionibacteriaceae bacterium
TTGTGTCGGGTCGACGGGCTGCTGAGGGTTGCTCATGAAGGTCCTTTCGTGAGGGTCGCGACCAACTCTTCCACACTGACTGGGGGTGCGGGGGTCGTGTCGGCAACTGGGCACGACCCCCGCTGTCGTTACTGGTGAGCGATCTGGTCGATGCGCTCGCCGATCCGCATGCCGTAGAAGGAGCGGAACACGAAGAACGCCGAGACCAGGAAGAATACGGCCGAAAGGACATGCGAGATGGTGGCGCTGCCCTGACGACCGATTGCGACGGCTAGCTCGACGGCTAGGAGCCCGAATAGCGTCGAGAACTTGATCACCGGGTTCAGGGCCACCGAGGAGGTGTCCTTGTACGGGTCGCCTACGGTGTCGCCGACGACCGTCGCGTCGTGCAACTCCGTGCCCTTGGCGTCGAGGTCTACCTCGACGAGCTTCTTCGCGTTGTCCCAGGCGCCGCCCGCGTTGGCCATGAAGATGGCCTGGTAAAGGCCGAACAGGGCCATCGCGACCAGGAACCCGATGAACAGGAACGGCTCCGCGAACGCGAATGCGAGTGTCGCGAAGAACACGCCGAGGAAGATGTTGAACATGCCCTTCTGCGCGTACTGGGTGCAGATCGCGACGACCTTGTTGGAGTCCTCCGCGGAGGCTTTCGTCTCGCCGTCGAGCTTCATGTTCTTCTTGATGAACTCGACGGCCCGGTACGCGCCCGTCGTTACGGCCTGCATCGAAGCGCCCGTGAACCAGTAGATGACGGCGCCGCCGAGCAGCAGGCCCAGCAGGAACGGGGCGTGCAGCAGCGATAGGTTCTCCAGGCCGGTGGTCAGCTTGTTTGTCAGGCCCATCATGATCGAGAAGATCATGGTGGTGGCGCCGACGACCGCCGTGCCGATCAGCACCGGTTTCGCGGTCGCCTTGAACGTGTTGCCGGCGCCGTCGTTGGCCTCTAGGAAGTGCTTGGCGCGCTCGAAGTCGGGCTTGATGCCGAACTCCTTCTCCAGGTCGGCGTCGATGTCCGGGAGCTCCTCAATCGTCGACAGCTCGAAGACGGACTGGGCGTTGTCGGTGACCGGACCGTAGGAGTCGACGGCGATCGTCACCGGTCCCATGCCGAGGAAGCCGAATGCGACCAGACCGAACGCGAACACCGCCGGCGCGAGCATGATCTGGCCGAGGCCGAGGGTGGAGATCAGGTATGCGAGCCCCATGAGGCCGGTGATCGCGATGCCGATCCAGTAGCCGGAGAAATTACCAGCGACCAGGCCGGACAAGATGTTCAGCGATGCCCCGCCCTGGTTGGAGGAGACAACGACCTCGTGCGTGTGGCGGGCGTTGGTGGACGTGAACACCTTCACCAGCTCTGGGATCAAGGCGCCGGCGAGGGTGCCGCAACTGACGATCAGCGACAGCTTCCACCACAGACCGTCGCCGAGGTTGTTGATCAGGGCCGCGGAGGTCCCGAACGTCAGGATGATGCACAGGATCGACGTCAGCCACACCAGCGACGTCAGCGGTTTCTCGAAGTCCATCTCGTCGGCGGCGCGGTACCTGCCGCGGGTTAGGGCCGCGTTGACGAAGTAGGAGACGCCGGAGGCGACGACCATGATCGCCCGGATCACGAAGATCCACACGAGTAGCTGTACCTGGACGAGCGGGTCATGGACGCCGAGGAGGATGAACGTGATGAGTGCGACGCCGGTTACGCCGTAGGTTTCGAAGCCGTCGGCAGAGGGGCCGACGGAGTCGCCAGCGTTGTCACCGGTGCAGTCGGCGATGACACCTGGGTTGCGGGCGTCGTCCTCTTTGACCTTGAAGACGATCTTCATCAAGTCGGCGCCGATGTCGGCGATCTTGGTGAAGATGCCGCCGGCGATGCGCAACGCGGAGGCGCCCAGCGACTCACCGATCGCGAAGCCGAGGAAGCAGGCGCCGGCGATCTCGCCGGGCAGGAACACCATGATGATGAGCATCATCGCGAGCTCGACTGAGATCAGCACCATGCCGATGCTCATGCCCGAGCGCAAGGGAATGTCGTGGCAGGGGTACGGCTTGCCGGCCATCGCGGCATGCGCGGTTCGGGCGTTGGCCAGGGTGTTTACCCGGATGCCGTACCAGGCGACGGCGTAGGAGCCGCCCATCCCGATCAGCGAGAACAGGATCACCACGGCGGTTTTGCCGACGCCGAAGTTCGCGAGGAACAGGTAGTAGACGATGATGATCGCCGCGATGAACGCCCACAGCAGCATCAGGAACTTGCCCTGCTGCCTCAGGTAGGTCTTGCAGGTGTCGTAGATCAGCTCGGAGACCTCGCGCATCGCCTGGTGCGCGGGCATCTTCTGAAGCTGCGCGTAGGTCAGGATGCCGAAGCCGAGGCCGAGGGCGCACACGATCAGGCCCAGGCCGAGGAGGGTGCCGCCGGGCATGCCGAGCATCGTCACCGAGTTCAGGTCGGGAAGCTGGAGGTTCGCCTCCCCGCCGACGTGTCCGCCGCCGCTGCCGCCGCCGGAGGAACAGCCCGCTAAGCCGAGTACACCGACCGCGGCCCCAAGAAGCGCCTTGCGGCGCAGTGATTCGCCTTTCGCCTCCGAGGTGTTCGGTAGGTCGATCATCCTGAACTCCCTTGTCGTTGTGTGGGGTGCACGGCATCTTTGCCGAACACCTTGGGCACGACTCTACGCGCGTGCCCCGACAGGAAGTCAAGGGGGTGGGCAGCGAAAGCTAACGAACGGTACCGGCTAGCTTTTAGGTCCGTAGACCTGGAGCTTGCACTGGTTGTGAAGCACCAGCGTGCTGGATCAGAGGCCGAGCTCGGGTCCTGTGCCGGGAGGTTCGGGGCGGTAGGAGCGGGCGTGATAGCGCGTCGAAAGGCGGGTCGGGGGCGTCGGGAAGCTGGCCTGGTGGGCGCGGGACTGGACAGTCGGCGTCGCGATCTGCTGGAAGACGGCGACGAGGGGTTGTGGATTCGGGGGCTCGCCGACCAGTTGCGGATGGCTCATCGCGGAGGCGAAGTTCCAGGCGTCGGGGGCGATGCGGCCGAACCGGTCCTGGTCGAGGCGGTCCCACTGGAGTTCGTCGGCGAAGGGGTGGACATCGTCGAGGAAATCCTGAATACCGCCGTCGCAAGCGGCGAAGCCGACGCCGCCGCCTTTGGCCATGTCTACGATCCGGAACTGGCCGGCCCAAGGGTAGACGTCCTGGAACAGGTATTGGTGGATCGCGCGGATGTGGTCAGCGTCGAACGTCCGGGGGATGTCGACGAGGCCGTCTGCGATCTCGCGTGCGCGCTTAGACGTGGTGGAGTACTCGCGCTTGCGCAGCTTGTTGGGGTTTCTCAGTCCGAACAGGTTCTTCAGCACGCCCTGGCCGGTGTTCGGATCGTACGTCTCCGGGTAGAAGTACGACGCTCAGCGTTCGGCGGCCGTCACGACTCTGGGTGCTCTTGCATGGCGCGGGCGTCCGCGCGGCGCAGCAACTCGGCCATGTCGATCTCGCCGCGGGCCTCCGCGACTAGGTCGGCGACGTCTTCGCGGTTGGGGATCCAGCCCTCGTGCCAGTTGGCGACGCAGCCGTCGTTGATGCCTTGGGCTCTTTTAGGGCTGAGTCCTTCGAATAGGTCTGGCCACAACTCAATGACATTGAGGGTCTTCAGGTTTCGCAGGTCCACGATGCGCTCCTTCGCCAGATGCTTTGAGTCTACCCGCAACGGTTGAGGGCTCGAGCCGGTTGGCTCGAGCCCTCGATGCGTCTCAGACCGCCTCGGCGATCGTGTCTAGGACTTGCTCCCAGCGGGCTTTGAAGGCCTCGACGTCGGCATCGGCGGGCAGACGGTCGTGGATGATCTCGACCTTGGCGCCGCCTTCGTCTTCGGACATGTGCAGGTCGACGATCGTCGCCGGTGTGTCCTCGGCCGCGTGCCAGGTGAATCTGACCTGTTCGAGTGGATGGAAGCTGCGGGTGATGCCGTACGTGCCGTCCGTGGCCTTCCACGATTCGCCCTTGTTCCCCAGTTGCCCGCCCTCCCCGAGCAGCGCGGTGGCGCCCGCGGGCGTCATGAGGAAGTTCCAGACGGCTTTCACGCCGGATCCGACGACCCGGCTCACGACGACTTTGGTTTCGTTGGCTGCCTCAGTGCTCTCCATGATGTGCCTTTCGTCCACTCCGAGCGTCAACCTTGGCGCCCGGTGCGGCCAAGCCTAGTAGCCACGTCTGTCCGCGCAATAGAGAACGAAGGTAATTTGTCAGAGCAACTGAAATCCACAACGTTTTCCACAGTGACTGTGGACGTCGCGGCGGCGGTGGGGTCAGCTCTGCGGGGTGGTGCCGTCGAGGACCCAGGCGAGGAACTCGGCGAGGTCGCCGGTCTCGCCGTCGCGGCCGCCGCGGCCGACCTGGAGCGACGGGCGGGTGGGGGTGAGTTTGATGCCGCGCAGCCGGGCCTTGAGGCCGCCGGGGACGGTGAGGACGTGGTAGCCGCCGTCGACATCGATCGCGATGGAGCGGTTGCGGCGCAGGTACCAGCCGTGCTTGTCGGTGCGGACCTCGTGGCCGTCGAAGGTCGTGGCGCGCAACGGGACCGGAGCGATCCCGGCGGCTGCGGCGTCGCGGATGAACTGGTCGATGAGGACTTGGGCGCGCGAGGCCTCGAGGTCGGCGGCGCGCTCGGACAGCTCCAGACGTCGCAGCGCGTCGGCCTTGCGTTCCTCCCGCTCATCCATGCGCCAAGCCTAACGGCCCGCCGCCGTCGGTGCCCTTCCGCTCGGCCGCCCCACCGGGCACGAATCGCCGTTCTGGGTGAATGGGGTGGTTTGTGGCTAGGGGTTATGCGGGCGTCGTTGACCCA
>CAMCJC010000233.1 GCA_945875065.1 uncultured Propionibacteriaceae bacterium
TAACCCCTTGGGTCAAGCTGTCAACCAGCCGGCGTGCCGCGGCGACGGACTCCACGACGTCGCCCCTAGTCGGGGCGGGAGACAGAGGCGACGGCTACGGGATGACGCCAAAAGCAAGCAGCATGATGGGTGGCAGGCGGAGCCGGCTGATGGGCAGTGTGTTACGGATTCTTGCTGAGCAGTCCGAAGATGGTGTGCCAGGCCAGGTGGCCACGGATACCAAGCCAGGCCGCACAAGGGCCCGGGTTGCGCCCGGCGTGTGGGCCAACTCAGCGGCCAGGGCGGTGGGGTGGCGGCAGCCCAGCTATTCGGCGTCGCCGAGCGAGAGGGCGGGCGCGATGCGGAGCAGGAGCAAGTGTGCTCTGACAAGCAGCTGCCCCGAAAGTCGCAGTCAGACTGGAAAAACGGCTAACCCCTGTTGCTGGACTTGGAATGAACCATTGCTCAGCGCTGGACGACAGGGCCGTCGACCTGTGTCCAAGGCGTCGCTCGAGATTGAGTTGAGTCGGGTTGTGGGTGAGCACAGGTATCCTCTGCCCAAAAGGTGAGAAGTCATGGCCGTAAGGCGGTGGCACCGGTCGGATCTACACGGTGTCCCTAGAATGCGCGAAGCAACAAACGTGGCAATGAGGGTTATTCAGGAGCCTGGTGGGTTTGGTCGCTAGCAAGGCGCGACGTTTCTGGTATGGCTGTGCCTGTGCGGCCGGTCGGGTCGTGTCCCCCTTGCCCGGCTGGCCTCTGTCAGGTCGCCCCCAGGGGGGGCGTGAATCGCCGTTTTGGGTGAATGGGGGTGTGCGCGGCTAGGGGGTGTGCGTCGCCCGTTCATCTGGCTCGGCGTTTCGTGCACACCCTGGGGGTGCTGGGAGGGGTCGGGTGTGGGGGCGGGTCGTGAGCGCCCTTCTGGTACGGGGCGGGCTTCCTGTCGGCGGTCGGCATGAGTAAAGCCTGGTCCTTGGCTGCGACGAGAGGGCTGCAACAGGGTGACGTCTTGGTCTTCTGGCAACCCTGGTGAACGGCGTTGAAACGTTGCGGACCCACCCATGCTGACAAACCGGCAGCCTTATTCAAGAAGTTATTTGCGGCAGCCTTCCCCTCTTGTAAAGCACCCAGCCCAAGACCACCCAGGCGAGTGAAAGCGGTTAAATCAGGGCACGTGAAGATAGCTCCGGGCACGTCGAGGTCTTCCTGAAAGACAGCGTGAGAACTTCCATCATCGGAAGGTCCCAGCCCCCACCCCGGCACCGACGCGCCAGCCCGAACTGCACCCTATAAATCTGTGAAGAGCCAGTTATCGAAGTCCTCCGGAATGTCAAGCGGGACGAGCTGGCGCTATCCCAGCCATCGTTCGGCTGCTGGCAGATAACGCCGTCGCCGCTCCGAAGTCCACCCCGCCGGTAGACCCGGAGGGCAACGGCCGGGAAGTGGGGCTCGCGCCCCGACAGATCCACGTCCTTCAGTATCTAGCGCAGGGGATGAGCAACCGAGAGATCGCCAAGAAGATGATCGTGTCTGAGGGGTCCGTGAAGGCCTACCTGGCGGATGCCTGCACCAAGCTGGGGGTCCGCGACCGCGTGCAGGCCCTCATTCGCGCCTACGAGTTGGGGATCGTCAGCCCGCGCTTGGTCGTCGAGCAGTGACGAGTTCACGCGGCCTGTTGATTTGTCCTAACAAGCTCTTGACTTAGTGCGGACATTGGGGTTGACTTGGGCTCAGGACGGCATTGATGCCGCCCGTTGCCACGAGGAGGAGCAGCACCCCATGCCCGACATCCAGTACACCCCCGGACCGCTGCTGGACGCGGCCCGAAACACCCCCACCGCGCTGTGGAACGACTCGTCCGACCTCGATGAGCTGCGCCAGTCCATCTCCTACGGCGGTGTAGGTGCGACCTGCAACCCGGTCATCGCTTACACGACGATCAGCAAGCACCTCGACGTGTGGGCCCCGCGCATCCAGGCCATCGCCGACGCCAACCCCACCTGGGGCGAGTCGCAGATCGGCTGGCAGGCCGTCAAGGACATGTCGGTCGAGGCCGCGAAACTGCTTGAGCCCGCGTTCGAGGAGCACAAGGGCCGCAACGGCCGCCTCTCGGTCCAGACCGATCCGCGTTTCTACCGCGACGCCAAGGCTCTCGCCGACCAGGCCGAAGAGTTCCACAAGATGGCCAAGAACATCGTCGTGAAGATCCCGGCGACGAAGGTTGGTCTCGAGGCGATTGAGGACGCCACCGCCCGCGGTGTGAGCATTAACGTCACCGTCTCGTTCTGCGTGCCGCAGGCCGTTGCCGCCGCGGAGGCCATCGAGCGCGGCCTCAAGGCCCGCGAGGCCGCTGGCCACGACACCTCCGAGATGGGTCCTGTCGTCACGATCATGGTCGGCCGCCTCGACGACTGGCTGAAGTCGGTCGTCGCCCGTGACGGCATCTTCATCGATCCGTCCGCCCTCGACTGGGCCGGCATCGCCTGCATGAAGCGCGCCTACCAGATCTTCCAGGAGAAGGGGTTCCGGTCTCGCGTGCTCGCGGCCGCCTTCCGTAACGTCTACCAGTGGGCGGCGTTCGTCGGCGGCGACGTCGTCGTCTCCCCGCCGTTCAAGTGGCAGGAGATCATCGCGAAGTCCGACTACAAGGCCGTCGAGCAGATGGACGAGCCGGTCTCCGAGTACTACCTGGAGCAGCTGCGCCGCATCCCCGACTTCGTGCGCGCCTACGAGCCCGACGGCATGACCGTCGACGAGTTCCAGGACTTCGGCCCGACCCGCAAGACGCTGCGCCAGTTCCTCGACGCCGACGCCGATCTCGACCGTCTCGTCCGGGACATCATCCTTCCGGCCCCGTAAGAGCGTCGAACAGGGCACACTAGGACCACCTACAGCATTCAAGGAGATCGCATGCTGCGTATCGCAGTGATCGGCGCCGGGCGGATCGGCAAGGTCCATGCCGCCACCGTCGCCGCCCACCCCCAGGCCCAGCTGGTGCTGGTCTGCGACCCCATCGAAGACGCCGCCAAGGCTCTCGCCGAACCGCACGGGGCCCGCACGTCCGCCGACGCCAACGACGCCTTCACCTCCGACGACGTCGACGCCGTCGTCATCGGCTCGCCCACCCCGCTCCATGCCGAGCACGTCCTCGCCGCCACCCGCGCCGGCAAGGCCGTCCTCTGCGAGAAGCCGGTGGCGTCGTCGGTCGAGGCGGCGCGCCAACTGGCGGCCGAGCTCGCGACGTTCGAGCACCCGCCCGTCATGGTCGGCTTCCAGCGCCGCTACGATCCGTCGATCGCGAAGGCCCAGCGCCTGGCGGCCGAGGGTCGCGTCGGCCGCGTCGAGCAGCTGACCATCGTCTCGCGCGACCCGGCCCCGCCGTCGGCGGAGTACCTCGCGCAGTCGGGTGGCGTGTTCAAGGACATGGTCATCCACGACTTCGACGAGGCCCGCTTCTTCCTCGGCGACATCGTCTCAGTGACCTCGATCGGCCAGAAGCTCGACCCGGCGCTGGCTAGCGTCGACGACTTCGACGGTGCCGTCACCATGCTCAAGGCCGCCAGCGGTGCGGTCGCGGTGATCAAGAACACCCGCCACTGCGCCACCGGCTACGACCAGAAGGTCGAGGTCTTCGGGTCCGAGGGTGAAGTCGTAGCGGAGAACCTGCGCGCCACGTCGATCCAGGTCAACGATGCGAACGGCTCGGCCCAGCAGGAGGTCTACCTCGACTTCTTCCTGGAGCGCTACGCCGACGCCTACCGCGACGAGCTGACCGCGTTTATCGACGCCGTCAACAACGGCACGCCCGTCACCCCGACCGTCGAGGACGGCGTCGCCGCCCTCGTCCTGGCCGAGGCCGCCGAGCGTTCCGCCCGTACCGGAACCACCGTGGAGGTGCAGCTGTGAGGATCGCCGGAGCCCCGATCTCGTGGGGCGTTTGCGAGGTGCCGGGCTGGGGCTTCCAGATGGCCCCCGAGCGCGTGTTGGCCGAGATGGTCGAGCTGGGCCTGACCGCCACCGAGTTCGGCCCCCAGGGCTGGCTGCCGGTGGAGGCGAAGGCCCGCGCGGAGGCCGTCAAGGAGTTCGGGCTGACCCCGGTCGGCTCGTTCTTCCTGGCCGTCATGCACGACCCGGATCACGACCCGATCCCCGCTGTCCGCGCCGAGCTGGAGGCGTTCCGCGTCGCCGGCGGCTCCTTCCTGGTGCTGGCCTGCGACTCGGGCCGTGACGGCTACGATGACCGTCCCGTCCTGGACGACGAGGGGTGGGCGACGCTGTACCGCAACCTCGACCGGATTGCGGCGGTCTGGCGTCACGGCGTGCGTCCACCCGCACTGGGGCACGATGATCCAGAACGCCGACGAGGTGGAGCGGATCCTCGACGAGACCAGCGTCGGCCTGTGCCTCGACACCGGCCACCTGATGGCCGGCGGCGCCGACCCGGTGGACATCGTCCGACGGCACCCGGACCGCATCGCCATCGTCCACGCCAAGGACGTGCACAAGGAGCTCACCGACAAGCTTCTGACCGGCGAACTGACGTGGAGCCAGGGCATCAAGGCCGAGATGTTCGCCCCGATCGGTGACGGCGACGTCGACTTCGCGGCGATTGCGGAAATCCTGAAGGGCGTCGACTTCGACGGTTACTGGGTCCTCGAGCAGGACATCATGATCGACGAGGACCCGGCCCCCGGCGAAGGCCCGATCCACAACGCCCGCAAGTCGTTCGAGGCCCTGCAGAAGCTGGCCTGAACCAAAGCATTTCGAAGGCCCGGTCTCCTGGTGGGGCCGGGCCTTCGAAATGCTTTTATGCTCTGCTATAGCAGCCTTGAAACAGGATGTCGTTTATA
>CAMCJC010000234.1 GCA_945875065.1 uncultured Propionibacteriaceae bacterium
TCCGTACCACATCCGGCCCCGCCGAGGTACCAAACTCTTCGACGAGCAGCCCGACGGCAACTGAAGGCCCACTCGCCGACTCGCGCTTTGTGTCGACGTGGGGCGACGGGTAAGCTAGCGCATCGGTAGCGGCGCAATGACGTTCGCACATGAAAGTGGAGGCCTGATCTCCCACCTGACTCGCCGAGGCGGGCAGGTTGCTGACACGTCCAGGCGGTGTGTCTTCGTCAGGCCTTCGCGCATGCGCGAAGGCCTTTTCGTCACCATCGGCCCAACAACCTTGGAGGAACCCATCAGCACTGAACCGCGGATCAACGAACGCATCCGAGTACCCGAAGTTCGACTCGTCGGCCCCAAAGGGGAGCAGGTCGGCATCGTGCGCCTCGAGGATGCCCTCCGCCTAGCGGTGGAGAGCGACCTCGACCTCGTTGAGGTGGCGCCCCAGGCGCGCCCCCCGGTTTGCAAGCTGATGGACTACGGCAAGTTCAAGTACGAGAACGCGCAGAAAGCGCGCGATGCTCGCAAGAACCAGTCGAACACCATCACCAAGGAGATGAAGCTCCGTCTCAAGATCGATAATCACGATTACGAGACGAAGAAGGGGCACGTCGTCCGCTTCCTCAAGGGCGGCGACAAGGTGAAGATCACCATCATGTTCCGCGGCCGCGAGCAGTCCCGCCCCGAGCTGGGCATCGAGTTGCTGAAGCGGCTGGCCAACGACGTGACCGAGTTCGGCTACGTCGAGTCCGCCCCCAAGCAGGACGGCCGCAACATGCTCATGGTGCTCGGACCCACCAAGAAGAAGACCGAAGCCAAGGCCGAACAGGCCGAGGAACGGGATCGTCGCATGGAGCAGCGGAAAGCCAACGCCGAAGCAGAAAAGGCCGAGGAGGCGCGCCTTCGGGCAGCAGCTCAGCCATCGCGCAAGAAGCGTGGCCCCGCCGACAACATGGACCCCGACATCGACCTCTGACTCGGGTCGAGTAGAAGATAGAAAGCGAGCTAACAATGCCGAAGATGAAGTCGCATTCCGGCGCCAAGAAGCGTTTCAAGGTCACCGGATCGGGCAAGCTCATGCACCGCCAGGCCAATCTCGGCCACCTGAACGCGCACAAGTCGTCCAAGCGGCTGCGCAGCCTCAAGGGCAACACCGAGATGGCCGGAGCCGACCTGAAGCAGGCCAAGGCGCTGCTCGGCGGCTACTCGGGTCGCTGACCCCTGATCCAGAACACCATTAGGCCGCCCGGCGGCCACAATTCCAAGGAGTCAACATGGCACGCGTTAAGCGTTCTGTGAATGCCAAGAAGAAGCGTCGCGAAGTCCTTGAGCTGGCTTCCGGCTACCGCGGTCAGCGCTCCCGCCTGTACCGCAAGGCGAAGGAGCAGATGCTCCACTCGGCCACGTACTCGTTCCGTGACCGTCGCGCCAAGAAAGGCGACTTCCGTGCGCTCTGGATCCAGCGTATCAACGCTGCCGCCCGCGCCGAAGGCATGACCTATAACCGCTTCATCAACGGCCTGAAGAACGCCGGAGTCGAGGTGGATCGCAAGATCCTCGCCGATCTTGCCGTGACTGACGCGAACGCCTTCTCGGCGCTCGTCGCCGTCGCGCGCGAGAACCAGGCGCCCGCGGCCGCCTGAGCGTGAACGAGGTCAACGCAGCACGTGAGCTTCCCAGCTCCGTGCTGCGTTCTGTTCGTCGGCTGACTCAGCGTCGCGGACGCGACCTCGCCGGCGAGTTCCTGGCCGAGGGTCGGCAGGCGGTACGCGAGGCGTTGGCCGCCGACGGCGTAGTCACTCAGGTGATCGTCGCCGACCCCGACCGTCACGCCGACCTTTTGGAAAATGTCGGCGTCCCCGTCTGGCAGGGCTCAGAGGCCGCGATGCGGCAACTGTCCGACACCGTCACCCCGCAGGGAATCGTCGCGGTGTGCCGGCAACCGAAGGTTGGGTGGGAGGCCTTCGGCGACGCCCGCCTCCTGGTCATCTGCGCGCAGGTCCGTGACCCAGGCAACGCAGGCACGGTCATCCGCTGCGCCGACGCGTTCGGTGCAGACGGCGTAATCCTTACCACCGGGTCGGTAGAGGTATGGAACCCCAAGACGGTGCGGTCATCGGTCGGGTCGCTGTTCCACCTCCCGATCCTCACCGGAATCGACCTGACCGAGGCCGTCGACCGCGTTCATGCCATGGGCATGCAGGTCCTGGCTGCCGACGGCGACGGCCAGCCCCTCGACCTGCTGGCCGCCTCGGGAGGCCTGGCGAAACCGTCGGTCTGGCTGATGGGTAACGAAGCCTGGGGCCTGCCGGCGGGCGACGCGGCTCTAGCCGATCAGGTAGTCGCAATTCCCATGTGGGGGGCCGCCGAAAGCCTCAACCTGTCCTCGGCGGCAGCCATCTGTCTCTATCAGACGGCTTCAGCGCAGCGCCGCTAGCCCGGTATCGAGCCGGGAACGCTCAGGTCATGGGCGACTCGTGCGAGAGACCTCACGTGTCTTCTAAACTGTGGCGCTGTACGAAAGGGGGAGCCATGTCGGGCCCCAACGACAACTTCGACCCGAAGCAGGTCGCTGCCTTAAGCGAGCAGTCGATCGGCGGCTATGTAGCCGCCGCTTTGCAGGCGATCGCCGCCGCCCGCACCACGGCCGAATTGAAGCAGATTCGGTTGGCCCATGTCGGCGATAAGTCACCACTGGCACTGGCCAACCGCGAGATCGGCGCGTTGCCTCCCGCGGCCCGCAAGGAGGCCGGCGGCCGCGTGGGCCGTGCCCGCGGCCAAGTCAACGAGGCCGTCGCCAAACGGCAGCAGGAGCTCGCGCAGCAGGAATTGGCTGCGACTCTCGTCGCCGAGCGCGTAGACATGAGCCTGCCGGTCGAGTTGGTGCCGCAAGGCGCCCTGCACCCGATCACGTCGCTGATCGATGAGATGTGCGACGTGTTCGTCGCGATGGGTTGGGAGGTCGCCGAGGGGCCGGAGCTCGAGGCCGAATGGTACAACTTCGACGCCCTCAACCTGGGGCCGGATCACCCGGCACGCGGCGAGCAGGACACCTTGTGGGTGGACCCGATCGGCGCGGGGAAGCTGCTTCGTACCCAAACCTCGCCCGTCCAGATCCGCGCGCTGTTAAGCCGCGACCTGCCCTTGTACGTTGTCAGTCCCGGCAAGGTATTCCGCGCCGACGAATACGACGCCACCCACCTGCCGGTGTTCCACCAGTTGGAGGGCCTGGTCGTCGACAAGGGCATCTCCATGGCCGACCTTCGTGGTGTCCTCGCCCACTTCGCCAAAGCGATGTTCGGCGACGTTGAGCTCCGGATGCGGCCGCATTACTTCCCGTTCACCGAGCCGTCGGCCGAGGTCGACCTCCAATGCTTCATCTGCCACGGCGAATCCGGACCTGACAAGCCGTGTCGCACCTGCCGCTCCGAGGGCTGGATCGAATGGTGCGGCTGCGGCGTCGTCAACCCGCGTGTGTTGAAGGCATGCGGCGTCGACCCGGACGTGTACTCAGGCTTCGCGTTCGGCGTCGGCGTCGACCGCACCGTCATGTTCCGCACCGGCGCCCCCGACCTGCGCGATTTCGTCGAGGGCGATATCCGCTTCTCTCGTTCCGCCGTTGGAGGAAACCGATGAAGGCCCCCATCTCCTGGCTCCGTGAACTCGTGCGTCTCCCGCAGGAGACCACAACCGCCCAGATCGCCGAGAAGTTCACGGCCCTCGGCCTGACCGTCGAGCACATTGAGGCGACCGGACCGAGCGTCACCGGTCCCCTCGTGATCGGGAGAGTCCTCTCCTTCGTCGATGAGCCGCAGAAGAACGGCAAGACCATCCGGTACTGCCGAGTTGACGTCGGCGGACACAACGACGAAGCCACCGACGAATACCCGGCCTCCCGGGGCATCGTGTGTGGCGCCTCCAACTTCGACGAGCGCGATCTTGTCGTAGTCGCGCTGCCGGGCGCGGTGCTGCCGGGAGATTTCACGATCGCCGCACGCAAGACCTACGGGCACGTCTCCGACGGCATGATGTGCGCTGAGGACGAACTCGGCCTCGGCGACGATCACAACGGCATAATCGTCCTGCCCCCGGCCACCGGGGTTAGCCCCGGCGATGACGCACTGGATGTGCTGTGGACGCGCGATGAGGTTCTCGACATCGACGTGACCCCCGACCTGGCGCATTGCCTGTCGATGCGGGGCCTTGCCCGCGAGGCAGCCACCGTCTTCGACCTCGGCTACCGCGACCGATACGACGCCCCGCTGCCGGACCCGGTCCGCAACGGCTACCCGATCGCGAATTTGTCGGACCGCTGCACCGCGTTCGTGGCGTTGACGATCGAGGGCATCAACCCGACCGCGCCAACCCCTCGCTTCATGGTGGAGCGGCTCCGGGCCAGCGGCATCCGCGCCATCTCCTTGCCCGTCGACGTCACCAACTATGTGATGCTGGAGTCGGGACAGCCGCTGCATGCTTACGACACGGAGAAGCTGTCCGGCCCGATTCGCGTCCGACTCGCCAGCGAGGGCGAGGAATTGACCACCCTCGACGGGGTGCGGCGCAAACTGGACGTCGATGACCTACTCATCACCGACGACACCGGTCCGATCGGGCTGGCGGGCGTCATGGGGGGCGAGACCACCGAGGTGTCCGAGACGACGACCGCGATCGTCCTCGAGGCGGCGGCGTTCTCACCCAGCAGTGTCTCTCGTACCTTCCGCAGGCACTCGCTGCCGTCCGAGGCCTCCAAACGGTTCGAGCGCCATGTCGACCCGGGGGTAGCCTTTGCGGCGGCTCAGCGCGCGGCCGAACTGCTG
>CAMCJC010000235.1 GCA_945875065.1 uncultured Propionibacteriaceae bacterium
CTGTCCAATACCCAGTCCGCAGCTGCCAGCCGGGCATCGCGGCTGGCTTGCGACGCGACGCGACGCTCGGCCTCCGCGCGGTCGTAGCCGTTGCGCCGCATCAGCCGCTCCAACTGGTTATCCACGCTGGTATCCACCACGACCACCTCGTCGAAGAATCGTGCCTGGCCGGTCTCGACCAGCAGCGGGATCACGTGGACGACGACCGCGCCGGCCGGCGCCGCGGCTTCCAGTTCCGCCGCGCGGGCCCGCACGAGAGGGTGCACGATGGCGTTGAGGTCCGCGAGCGCCTGAGGGTCGGAGAAAACGAGGCGGCCCAAAGCGGCCCGATCCAACGCCCCGTGCGCATCGAGCACGCCGTCCCCGAAACGACGCACCACCGCAGCCAGGCCCGGCGTGCCATGCGCCACCACCTCGCGGGCCAGCACGTCCGCGTCGATGATGTAGGCGCCGAGGCGCTCCAGCTCGCGCGCCACCGTCGACTTCCCCGACGCGATGCCGCCTGTCAACCCAATTCTCACGTCGTAAAACTATCGAAGGTCTGGCTGCGGCACCGCCTTCGGGCCGGATAGAGTGTTGGCGTCGTGGGAGAACTGATTCGTCAGTGCCGAAGGAGCAACCGCCCCGGAAACTCTCAGGCCCCCGGACCGCGACGAAGCTGTGACTCTGGAAAGTGGCTCACCTAAGGGCCCGCCGACGGATTAAACGATCTCAGGCACCGCGACAGAGGGGGCGCGCGGAACGGGCACGCCGTCCGCCATGCACCAGGAGGTGTCATGTCGCCAGAAACCACCGCCCTGCATGGGCTGCACGTCGAACTGGGGGCTCGGCTCGTTCAGTTCGCGGGCTGGAGCATGCCGATCCAGTTCGCCGGGATTATCGCGGAGCACCAACACACTCGCACCGCCGCGTCGCTGTTCGATGTCGGGCACATGGGACAGCTCTTGGTCCTGCCTGAAAGCGGTGACCTAGCCGACGCGGCCACAGCCCTCGAAACCCTCATCCCCGCCAGCGTCACTGGCCTTGCCGAAGGTCGGCAGCGCTACGGCCTGTTCACATCCCCCGTCGGCGGAGTCCTCGACGACCTCATGTTCGCCAACCACGGCGACCGCTACCTGCTCGTCGTAAACGCCGCCCGCACCGACCACGACCTGAGGCACTTGCGCACCTTGGCCGGCATCACCGTCGAGCACGTCACTGACCGCGCGCTCATCGCCCTCCAGGGGCCACGTGCGGAGGCGGCCCTGACGACCCTCATCCCGGAGGTCACGGAGATGAGATTCATGGACTCCCGCATCCTTAGTTTCGAGGGGCACGAGGCCTGGATCTCCCGCTCCGGATACACCGGCGAGGACGGGTTCGAGATCTCCTTGCCCAACGGGGTCGCCGAGGACTTCGCCCGCCGTCTCCTCGCCCTCGAAGACGTGGCCCCGGCCGGGCTCGGCGCCCGGGATTCCCTGCGCCTGGAGGCCGGCATGCCCCTGTACGGGCACGAGCTCACCGAGAACATCACACCGGTGGAGGCCGATCTTGGCTGGGCGATCCCAAAGGTCCGCCGCCACGGCGGGAGCCGTGCGGGTGGCTTCCCCGGCGCCGATGTCATCCTCGCCCAACTCGCGGACGGCGCCCCGCGCCGCCGCGTCGGGCTCAAGGTCACCGGACGCGCCCCCGTCCGCGACGGCGCCTCCGTCTTTCTCGACGAGACCGGCACCACGGCCGTCACCACAATCACCTCGGGCGGCTTCGCCCCAACCGTCGGTGGGCCCGTTGCGATGGCGATGCTGCCTAACGTTGCAGCCGGCACCGTCGTCTACGCCGAGGTTCGCGGCAACCGTGTGCCGCTGACCGTCACCGAACTCCCCTTCGTCCCGACGTCCTACAAGCGCTAAGGAGAAACCATGCTCAGGTACACCAAGGAACACGACTGGCTCGACGAGAACGACGGCGTCGTCACGATCGGGCTGACCGCCCACGCCATCTCCGAGCTCGGCGACATCGTCTACGTCGGCCTACCGGACGAGGGCGCAGAGGTCGAGCGCGGCGAAGAGATCGTCGCGATCGACTCCACGAAGGTCGCATCCGGCATTGAGGCCCCCTTCGACGCAGTCGTCACGGCCGTGAACCAGGAGGTCGCTGACTCTCCGGAGACGATCACGGCCGATTCGTGGTTCGTCCGGCTCACCCCGACTGGCGAGGCCAACCTCGACGAGTACCTCGACGAAGCCGCGTACCAGGCGCTGATCGACTGATGGCCGCCTGGATCCCGACCGGGTACGACCCGGACGACTTCGCCAACCGACGCCACATCGGCCCCAGCCCCGCCGAGATGACCGAAATGCTGTCCGCAGTGGGTGTCGCTTCGCTCGACGAGCTCATCGACCAGGCGGTGCCCGCATCCCTGCGGCAGAACCGGCCGCTGACATGGGAGCCGCTGACGGAGGGAGCGACGCTGCGTGAGTTGCGGCGCATCGCAGACGGCAACCGGGTGCTGATCTCGATGATCGGTCAGGGCTACTACGGCACGACCACTCCCCCGGTGATCCAACGCAACATCCTGGAGAACCCGGCCTGGTACACGGCCTACACGCCCTATCAACCGGAGATCTCGCAAGGACGGCTTGAGGCGCTGCTGAACTTCCAGACGATGGTCGCCGACCTCACTGGCCTCGAGATTGCCAACGCGTCCCTCCTAGACGAGGCGACCGCCGCCGCCGAGGCCATGCACCTAGCGTTCGTCGCCGGGAAGCGGAAGCGCACCCGGTGTTTCGCAGCCGCCGACCTCCACCCGCAGGTCCTCAGCGTCCTCGCCACCCGTGCCAGGCCGCTGGGCATCGACCTCGTCGTCGGGACCATCGACGAGGTGCCGGAAGACGTGTTCGCCGCGATCCTGGCTTACCCCGGAACGCACGGCGACATCCAGGATCTGGAGCCGCTCATCGCCCGGCTGCACGACGTCGGCGCCCTAGCGATCGTCGCCACCGACCTCCTCGCCCTCACCGTGCTCAAGGAGCCCGGCGCGATGGGCGCGGACATCGCCGTCGGTTCGGCGCAGCGGTTCGGCGTCCCGATGGGCTTCGGCGGCCCGCATGCCGCGTTCCTCGCGTGCCGTGACGCGCTCAAGCGCCTCATGCCCGGCCGTATCGTCGGCGTCTCCAAGGACGCCTCGGGTACCAAGGCCTACCGGCTCGCACTCCAGGCGCGCGAACAGCACATCCGACGGGAGAAGGCCACGTCCAACCTCTGCACCGCGCAGGCGCTCTTAGCGGTGATGGCATCGTTCTACGCCGTGTTCCATGGACCGATCGGTCTGCGGACGATCGGACAACGCGTGCACCTGATGGCGGTCACCCTCGCCGATGCCCTACGCTCCGGCGGCGCCGAGGTCACCCCAGAGGCCTTCTTCGACACCCTCACTGTGCGAGTCGGCGTCGGTCAGGCTGGCATCCTTGCGGCGGCCGAACAGCGGGGTATCAACCTGCGTCGTGTCGGCACCGACCGCATCGGCATCTCTGTTGACGAGACCACCACCCTCGAGATCCTGTCGAAGGTGCTCGACGCGTTCGGCCTGCCCCCGGTGACCGAACTCGCCGCCACGCCGGCGATCCCCGCGCCGCTGCTGCGCGAGACGGAGTATCTGAGGCATCCGGTATTCCACATGAACCGGGCCGAGGCGGAGATGATGCGCTACATGCGGCGCCTCGCAGACCGTGACCTCGCGCTCGACCGAGCCATGATTCCCCTCGGGTCGTGCACGATGAAGCTCAATGCCGCCGTTGAAATGATCCCCATCTCATGGCCCGAGTTCGCTGGGCTTCACCCGTACGCGCCACCCAGGCAGGCCGAGGGATACCGCGAGCTCGTTGCGGACTTGGCGGAGCGGCTGTGCGAGATCACCGGCTACGACGCCTTCTCGATGCAGCCAAACTCCGGAGCGCAGGGCGAGTTCGCAGGGCTCAGCACGATCGCCCGCTACCATCGCTCCAACAATGAGGACCGCGACGTGTGCCTCATCCCGACCTCCGCGCACGGCACCAACCCGGCCTCCGCGGCGATGGCGGGGATGAAAGTCGTGCCCGTAAAGGCGCGTGAGAACGGGGACATCGATGTCGAGGATTTCGAGGCCCGAGCCGCCGAGGCCGGCTCCCGGCTGGCGGCGGCGATGATCACCTACCCGTCGACACATGGCGTCTTCGAGGAGACGGTGCGCCGAGTCTGCGACATCACCCACGAGCATGGGGGCCAGGTCTACATCGACGGGGCCAACTTGAACGCCCTCGTCGGCCTGGTCCGGCCCGGAGACCTCGGCGGCGACGTCAGCCACGTGAACCTGCACAAGACGTTCGCGATCCCCCACGGCGGCGGCGGCCCGGGCATGGGCCCCATCGGCGTCAAGGAGCACCTCCAGCCGCACCTGCCGACCGACCCCGCCACCGGCGCCGAGGGGGCCGTCTCGGCCGCGCCGCTCGGGTCCGCGTCGATCCTGCTGGTCTCTTGGGCGTACCTGCGCCTGATGGGCGGGGCCGGGTTGACGCAGGCGACGCGCGTAGCGATCCTCAACGCCAACTACCTTGCGGCGAGGCTGGGTGATGCGTACCCAATCCTGTTCCGGGGGGCGGGGGGACGTGTCGCCCACGAGTGCATCCTCGACACGCGGGTGTTCGCGAAACATGGTGTGACCGTCGACGATGTCGCGAAACGCCTGATCGACCATGGCTTCCACGCCCCCACCATGTCATTCCCGGTGCCGGGAACGCTGATGGTGGAGCCAACGGAGTCTGAGCCGCTGTTCGAACTGGACCGGTTCGT
>CAMCJC010000236.1 GCA_945875065.1 uncultured Propionibacteriaceae bacterium
CCGCCGTCACGCAGCTCGGCACCGAGACCGCGGTCCTGGTGTACTTTTGGCGCGACATCATCCGCATCATCAAGCAATGGTTCGGGTCGCTGACCGGCAAGGTCTCCCGTGATGACCCCGACGCCCGCATGGGTTGGCTGGTCATCATCGGCTCGATTCCGATCGTCGTGCTCGGCCTGGTGTTCCAGGACGCCATCGACACGTATCTGCGGAACCTGTGGCTCACCGTGTTCATGCTCGTCGCGATCGGCGTGGTGCTGCTCGTCGCCGATCGGCTGGCCTCCAGCAACACCTTCACCTTGAAGCAGCTCACGTGGGGTCACGGCCTTTGGTTCGGATTGGCGCAGGCATGCGCGCTGATCCCGGGCGTTTCCCGCTCCGGCATGACCATCTCCGGCGGTCTATTCATGGGCTACACCCGCGAGGCCGCCGCCCGGTACTCGTTCCTGCTGGCCATCCCCGCCGTGTTCGGCTCCGGTTTGTACAAGCTGAAGGACATCGGCGAGGGTCACACGGCGTGGGGCCCGACGATCGTCGCCACCCTGCTGGCGTTCGCGATCGGCTACGCCGTTATCGCCTGGCTGCTGAAGTTCATCTCCACCCACACCTTCAAGGGCTTCGTCTACTACCGCTGGGGTGCGGCGGCCGTCGTCTCGGTGCTGCTGCTCACCGGCACGCTGCAGGCGGGCTGAGCTAAGACATGAGATATCGGACCCTTGGACGCTCCGGCCTCCAGGTCTCCCGCATTGGGCTGGGGACCATGGCCTGGGGGCGTGATGTCGAATGGTCCGAGGTCAAGCAGATCGTCGGCGACTTCGTCGAAACCGGCGGCAACCTCGTCGACACCGCGCCCGCCTATGGCGGTGGCGTCGCCGAGAAGATGATCGGCAAGCTGTTCGCCGCCGGGCTGGCACGGGAATCCCTGGTGGTTGCCACGAAGGCCGGGTTCGTCATCCGCGGTGGCCGGCGCGTCATCGACACTTCCAGGGCGGCGCTGCTGAGCGACCTGGAGGGTTCGTTGCGGCGGCTACGCACCGACCACGTCGACCTGTGGCAGGTCCATGCGTGGGGCGACGCTCCGATCGACGAGACGCTGTCGGCCCTCGACTCGGCGGTCTCTCGCGGCATGGCCCGCTACGTCGGAGTCAGCAACTTCGTCGGCTGGCAGACCGCCACCGCCGCCACGTGGCAGGAAGCGGTCACAGGCCGGGTCCGATTGGCCTCCGCACAGGTCGAATACTCGCTGCTGGCTCGGCGCGCTGAGGTAGAGGTCGTGGGAGCGGTGCGGCACCACGGCCTGGGGCTGATCGCGTGGTCCGCGCTGGGCCGCGGCGCCCTGACGGGTAAGTACCTACGGTCCGTCCCGTCCGATTCCCGCGCCGCCTCGGAGCACTTCGGATGGTTCCTGGAACCGTACCTGCAGCCGCGCAGCCGCTCCGTCGTGGAGGCCGTCGTCAAGGCCGCCGAGGGCCTGGCGCTGACCCCGGCGCAGGTCGCTCTCGCATGGGTGCGCGACGCCCCTAGCGTCGCATCTGCCCTGGTCGGACCGCGCAGCGCCGATCAGCTCGCCGAGTTGCTGGAGGCCGAAACCAAGCAGCTCGTGCCGCCGATCGTCTCGGCTCTCGACGATATCTCGGGCGGCCCAAACCAGTTCCGGGAGTAGCCCTCCCCAATACAGTTGATGCTCAAGGAGGAGTTCGATGACCCTGCACCAGTTCCCCGAGGGTTTCCTGTGGGGCAGTGCCACCGCGTCGTTCCAGATCGAGGGCGCAGCCACCGAAGACGGCCGTTCCGACTCGATCTGGGACGTTTTTTGTCGCCAGCCCGGCACGATCGTGAACGGCGACGACGGCACCATCGCCTGTGACCACTACCACCGCATGCCCGAGGACGTCACGCTGATGCGCGAGCTCGGATTGAACACGTACCGTTTCTCGATCGCCTGGCCGCGCGTGCGCCCCGACGACAAGGAGTTCAACCCGAAGGGCATCGACTTCTACTCGCGCCTGGTCGACGAATTGCTCGCCGCCGGAATCCGACCGTGGGCGACCTTGTACCACTGGGATTTGCCGGCTGCGATCGACGGCGGCTGGCTGAACCGCGACACCGCATATCGGTTCGCGGAGTACGCGGCGAAGGTCGCGGAAGCCCTCGGCGATCGCTGCAAGGACTGGACGACGCTGAATGAGCCGTGGTGCTCGTCGTTCCTGTCGTACGCGGGCGGCGAGCACGCGCCCGGACACACCGACGCCGCCGAGGGAGTCCGGGCCGGCCATCATCTCCTGCTCGCCCACGGCCTCGGGTGCCAGGCTCTGCGAGCCACGCTCCCCGCCGGCACCCGGGTGGGCATCACGCTGAACTTCAACCTCGTCGACCCGGCCGATCCCGAATCCGTTTCCGACCGCGAGGCGGCCCGCCGGATCGACGGGGTGGCCAACCGGTTCTTCCTAGATCCCGTGGTTCTGGGCACCTACCCCAAGGACGTCGTGGCCGACCTGGAGCACCTCGGGCTCAGCGAGGTCGTCGCGGACGGGGACGAGAAGATCATCGGTCAGCCCATCGATTTCCTCGGCGTTAACTACTACCACGGCTCCGCCGTCACCGGCACACCACAAGATGGCACCGCGCAGCAGACCGAGGCGAACGGGCGGCGCGCCGGGAACCCGAACGTCGGCTCCGAGTGGGTGCAGTTCGTCTCCCGCGGCCTCCCGACCACCGCGATGGGCTGGGAGATTCAACCCGAGGGCCTCACTCGCCTGCTGGAGCGGCTCCACCGGGACTACACCGGGCCCGCCGGCATCGCGCTGTATGTCACCGAGAACGGGTGCGCGATGGACGATGTCCCCAACGCCTCGGGCTTCGTCGACGATCAGGGCCGGGTCGCTTACCTGCGCGACCACTTCATCGCCGCGCACGAAGCCGTGGCCCGCGGCGTCGACCTGCGCGGCTACTTCGTGTGGTCCCTGCTCGACAACTTCGAGTGGGCGTGGGGATACGCGAAGCGGTTCGGGATCGTCCGCGTCGACTACGACACGCTAGAGCGCACGCCGAAGGCCTCCGCGGCATTCGTAAAGGAGGTCGCCGCCGCGAACGCCGTGGAAGCTTAGCTCAGGCCGGGGACTCGCTGCGATCCCCGGACCAGTCGAGGTGCCAGTGGCCGTCGATGTCGATGCGCTCGTAGGTGTGCGAGCCGAAAAAGTCACGCTGCGCCTGGGTCAAGGCGGCGTTGACGCGAGGAGCCCGGGCGAGGTCGTAGTACGCGAGGGTCGCCGAGAACGCCGGAGCACCGATACCGGCCGTCACCGCGGCAGCAACCACACGGCGCCACGCGCCCTGGTACTCGGCGAGTTCGGGCGCTACGCTCGGAGCACACATGAACGAGACGAGGCCAGGGTCGGCGTCGTACTCGGCGCGGATGCGTTCCAGCAGTTTGGCGCGAATGATGCAGCCGTCGCGCCAGATGCTGGCGGCATCGGCGATGCGAATGTTCCACCCGAACGCCTTGCCGCCGGAGCGAATCTCGTCGAAGCCCTGCGAATAGGCGATGACCTTGCTGCACCACAGCGCCTGCCGCACGTCTTCGACGAACTCTTCCCGGTCGCCCAGCGGCAGTTCCGCGACGGGGCCGGCGAGAGTCTGCTGGGCGACGGCGCGGAGGTCGTCGTGGCTGGAGGTCGCACGGGCGAAGACCGCCTCGGCGATGCCGTTGACGGGGGCACCAAGCTCAAGGGCCGTGGTCACGGTCCACGTGCCGGTGCCCTTCATGCCAGCGCGATCCTTGATGACGTCGACGAGGTCGGCGCCGGTGCGCGGGTCTTTCTGGCGGAGCACCTCGCTGGTGATCTCGATCAGATAAGAGTCAAGGTCACCCGTGTTCCAGCGGGCGAAGACGTCGGCGCATTCGGCGTTGCTGAGCCCGGCTGCGCGCAACAGCATCCACGCCTCACCAATCACCTGCATGTCGGAGTACTCGATGCCGTTGTGGATCATCTTGACGAAGTGGCCGGCGCCGTTCGGCCCCATCCAGGCGCAGCACGGCTCGGTGCCATCGACTTGAGCGGCGATGTCCTCAAGCATGGGGCCGAGGAGCTGGTAGCTCTCGGGAGTACCGCCAGGCATGATCGACGGGCCGGTTAGGGCGCCATACTCACCGCCGCTGATGCCGCACCCCACGAAATGGATGCCGCTCGACGCGATCTCTGACTCGCGGCGGATGGTGTCGCGGAAGTGGGCGTTGCCGCCGTCCATGATGACGTCGCCGGGGCTAAGCAGCGGCAGTAGCTGCGCGATGGTGGCGTCGGTGGGATCTCCCGCCTGCACCATCAAGATGATGCGCCGAGGTTCCGCGATGGACGCGACGAACTCCTCAATGCTGTGAGCGGGCAGGAACGTGCCCTCGTCGCCATGGGCGGCGATGACGGCGTCGGTGCGCGCCGGGGTGCGGTTGAAGATGGCGACGCGGTAGCCGTGACGGGCGAAGTTACGGGCCAGATTGGACCCCATGACGGCCATGCCGACGACGCCCACCTGGGCGAGCTCGGGGGCCTGCTGCGTGTCGGTCATTCGGAAACTCCTAGTCGGTGTGGGTCAGAGCGCTGGGCGAAGGGGCCAGGGGCCGGACGAGCCGGCGGGGTACTCGTCCATCGGGATCTCTCCTGCGGCGAACGCGGCGAGCGTGGACTCGAAGACGCGCCACGACTCTTCTGCGATGTCGGCGCGGACGGCGAGCAGTTGGTTGCCATCGAAGATGTGGCGCAGCACCTCACCGTAGG
>CAMCJC010000237.1 GCA_945875065.1 uncultured Propionibacteriaceae bacterium
TGCGCCGGGCGATCGCAAGCTGCTGAGCATCCGACGCCCTGTACTGCGCTATCCGCAGGTCGACGTTCTTCCCCGGCAGTCCCTCGGCCATGCCCGAGAACCAGCCACCGTACGAAAACCACATTACCGGGATGTCCCGCCGCATCAGCTCGCGCATGGCCTGCGACGAAACCGTCGCATTGCCGAAGACACAAACCTGGCTGACATCCAGCAGCCGATAACTCGCCTCGACCTCCCCGTCGCGCCTGACTTCGAGCCTCTCACGGCTGACACCAACAGTCGCACCCTGAAGCGTCACGTAGACCGGCCGGCCTTCGACGATGGGCGCCATCAGCCGCTTCAGGGGACGCCGCTCGGCCGGCTGGGCGTGAAGGGCGTTGATCTCATCCGGCATGCAGATGCCGACCAAGGCACAGCGAGGACACTTGGGACTGTTGACAAGCGGTGGCGGCATCACCGGCTCTGCCGCCACCCGCCAGGCCTCACGGAGAACCTCCGTGACCTCCTCAAGCGCCGAATCATCGACCTCAATCGCCACGCGTCGCCGCGTCTCGGCATACCACGCCTCTGCCCGAGTGACACGCTGCCCCGACTCCCTCAGCAGCAAAGCTTGAACGAGCAACTGGATGCGGTCACTCGGCCACAGCTCACCGTTCTTGTCCGGATGTCCCTTCTTGTAGTCGACAGGGACGACGGTGCCGTCCTTGCCCTCCTCGACCAGATCCATCTTGGCCGTTAACCCGAGTGTGGGCGAGGACACCCACACCGACCGGGCCGCGCGCCCCGCCCACGCCTCAGCCTTGTCCGGCAGATCGCCCTGCTCACGATCTACGACGCGGTGAATGTACTGCCCCTCCTCCACGTCGTCATTGGTCGCGAACCGTGACTGCACCCACTCGAGGTGAAACAGCCGAGGGCAGTAGACAAACTCGTTGAGCATCCTGGCAGGCACCGTTTCTGGCAGGCCTGGAATCTCAGGCCGAACGATACTCATGGCGAAGTAACGAGAATGCCCGCAGACTTTCCCGTCGTCTCACGACGATGAGCCCGTGCGACGTGAAACACTCCAAGCAGTCTCAGCCGGACCCAGTCCAGATCGCCCCACTGCCCCTCAAGGTCAGGGTGTTCGACGAGCGCCCTGACCCCGTCCGGTCCCAACGGCTCGCGCCACAGCGGCAGCCGAAACTCCTGCTGAGTCCGCCGTCCGTTACGCACAGTGTGCCAGCCGCTACTTCTGGCTCGGCCACGATAATCCGTGGTGAGCCACATGGGCAGGGTCATCAGCGCCAGCCAAGTGGCCCCGGGAACGCCCCGCATCTGAGGCTTCCCCTGGGCGTCGTCGATCGCCTCCCAAATGGCCCGATGGTCCAAGTACTCGCCAGTGACCTCCGGAACGCGCCGCCACCCAACCAGTGCCTGATGCAGGTAGTCCGGCGACTTTCGAACCTGATCAAGCGGGTTCTTCAGAATCGAGCCACCCACCGTCTGCCTCCCCGCAGGTGCCAGAAGCTGGCTGAGATCACCACGACCCTCACTGTCCACCGTCAGATCCGTCACGAGCCCCGCTAGCCACGCATAGGTAGCTGCCCGCTCTGCCTCGGATGCGGACTTCAGGACCGGTTCCACTGCCCGTCGCAGCCGCTCCGGCAGGACCCGCATCGGGTCCTTGGTCTCCTTCGGGGCGGGGCTGAGCGGGAAACCCGCCGGCCCGCCAGGAACGAGTCTCCCCTCTGGCACCGCAACCGCGATCTCGACGAGCGCCTTTGCGACCTCGTCGACCGACGCGTATCGCGACGACAGCACGGGACATTTATCGCTCTCATCCCAGGCCAGGAGAGCGTCCGAGTCCTTGAAATCATGCACCAGACGCAGCACACCGATCGCAGCGAGAATCGCCAACGCCGATCCGTCCCCCAGCGCCGGGAACTTCACATCATTCATGATCCCTCCGATGACACGGTCATGTCGGCGCACCGCACGACGGTTTCCAACAGTGCGAGGCCCCAACGGCCGTAGCGCCTGTTCAAGCGGGCGAATCGATCGGCGTCGGACAGCCGCACCCGACGCGGCAAGTCGGCGACGACGGCTGCCCCGTCGATCTGCGCCTCCAGCTGGCTCGTTCCGCGATCGTCGACGGGCGGCAGCAGCGGTCGGGCGTGCCCGTGGTGGCTCGCCACCAGGTGCCGGATCAGTTCCTCGTCACCTTCATAAGGCGGTTCGAGGCTGGTGAGGTATTCGGATACAAGAACCTCCGACCAGGCCTCGTGCCGAGCTCCGCGAGGGAGCTTGCTGAGCTTCCGCGCACGGGCGTGTTGCTGCCGATCGCCCGGCGGCATCCCCGACTTCGCCAGCGGCTCGTCCGCGAGCTCCGCCGCCAGGGCGTTACCGTCAAACAGCATCGCCTGGAATCGCTCGTCGACCTTGCCCAGGTCGTGCCAGCGGGCGGCATCGACGACGGCGCGGCGCAGCTCCTGAGGCAATCCGAGCCGTTCGGCGATATTGCCTGCCCGGTTCGCAACGGCCTCCAGATGTTGCACCAACGTCACCCGGTTCGCCAGGGCAGAGCTGCCCGCATCGTCGCTTTCATCGACGGACCGCCAGTCGTCGCCGGCCGTCGTCCCCACGAGAACCGGCACCGCGAGACCCGCCGAGTCGGCTTCGGCACCCGGTTGTACGACGGTCACACCACTTCCGAGCGCCTCACGTAGAGCTGCTCGGTCCGATACCGTCCAGACCCCGGACGGTTCGGCTCCCTGAAGCCACGCCCCCACGAGACCCACCAATGCCTTCTCCGCGGCGGCACGTTCCTCCGGCTCGTCGGCGTTGCGCCACTCACGAACCAGGTCGAACAGGTCGCTCGGGGCTTCCATCCCAAGGCGGTCTGGCAGCCCGTGGTCGAGGCGCAGGATCACCTGGCCGCGATGCAAGGCCGCCAGTTCGCCGACGTCGCCGGCTGGTTCCTGATTGGTCGGCTTCCAACCGAACTCATCCAGGCCGCCATACTCAGCGGGTACCACGACGACGTCCCCCGGCCGTAGCCGACCGACGTCGACCCATTCCCACGTGCCGTCGAGCGATCGTCGCAGGGCCTTATTCGACTCCTCAGCGTCGCCGAACGGAACGTCGTCGAACAGATCGTCGAGGTCGCTCACCGCCGGGACCTTCTTATTCAAACCCAGCCAGGCACGGACGGCGTTGATGGGCACGTCAACGCATTCCTCGGCGCGCACTGGCGCGAGCTCCAAGACGCTCCCGACGCTCGCGGCATCCGATGTGCCACCGTCTGGGTTGAGCAGGCCGTCACGCCAAGCGACCGTCACTGGGGCGACAACCTTGTTGACGCCGTGCAGGTATGGGTCGATCGGTGGATCATTGCTCGGGGCCGGGCTCGTGCGGGCCCAGGCGTCCAGATGCGCTGGCAGCAGCCACGGTGCCAGCGGGGGCTGAGCGAGCACGCCCTCGGGCACAGACAGGTGCCGCAGCGCACGCGGCGAGACGTCCAGGTCGCCGTCGACCGTCCGCTCCTGCAAGAACGCGGCGGTGACCTGCTTGGCCGCCCCGTAGACCGGAGCCTTGTCGTCGCCATCCTCCACCACGACGACGCTCGACTCTTCCCACAGCCCACGACGGTTGACGCGCCCGATGCGCTGCACGAGCGCATCCCACGACGCTGCCTCGGTGACCAGGTCGGTGGCATCCAGATCGATGCCGACCTCCACCGTCTGCGTCGCCACGAGGATCGCGGAACCATGCGACGAGGACCGCCCGGCACCGAACAGCTCGGTCACCCGCTCCGTCAGTCGTTCCCGATCCAGGGGACGAGAGCGACCGATCAGCAGCAGCGCCTCTGTGCCCGCCGGAACCGCGCCCTTCTTGAGCAGGTTTTCGTGGACCTGCCGAGCCCGGTCCACGGTGTTACACACCACCAGCACGCGGGCGCCTTCGCCGTTTGCGCGTTCCGCCGCGAGACTGGTGATCTCCGTGACCACGGCCTTTTCAGTTGGTTTCTTTCCCCCCTCGGCTAGGTTCCGAAGGGTGAGGGACTTCGGGGCCTCCAGCCGCTGCCTGGCGACCGCATCGGCCAGGTGGGTTTCCTCGTCGAAGTCGGCTGCCCAGCCTTCAGGTTGAGCCGCAGCGGTCGCGCTCAAGTGCATCACGGACGTAGGCGGCAGCCCCAGTGCGCTGACATCGTGTTCCTTCGCCGACTCCAGCGAGGCCGCGAAGACCTGGGCTAGGTGGGCCTCGTCGATCATGATGAGCGAGTCGGTTCCGACGAGCGCCGCGTCAATCGGGCGGCGCCCTCGTGAAACCCCGTAACCGCGGAACAGGAACCGGCTGCCCACCTGATCGACGGTGCCCGTGACGATCGCCGGGATATCCGGCCTGGGTAGCCAGGCCGCGTCCCACGTGACTCCGCCACGCATTCGCACAACCTCGAGCGGCGGTTCGGATGCGGGACGACTGCTCAGGCTCCGCAACCGATCCGCGACCTCGGCGCACACGCTACCCGGGGCCGGTTCCGCGAGGGCCGCCGCGATCCGCTGCCCGTGTTCGAAGGCCTGGTCGACGACGATGCGTCGATCCACCACGAGAAAGATGCGGCGGCGTCCCAGACCGACCGGGCCGCTCCCGTCGGTCCCAAGGGCCAGCAGGAACACCGCCGCATCGAGCATCGACGTCTTGCCGAGCCCGGTCGGAACATCCACCAGCGCCGGCCAGGTTCCTCGCCCTAGGGTGTCGTCGACAATCTTCG
>CAMCJC010000238.1 GCA_945875065.1 uncultured Propionibacteriaceae bacterium
CGCGCACCTACGTGTCGGTCGACGGTGGAATGAGTGACAACATCCGGCCCGCCCTGTACGCGGCTGAACTCTCGTGCGTCATCGCGAACCGGGTCTCCGACGCGGAGCCGGTGCTTTGCCGCGTCGTGGGGAAGCACTGTGAGGGCGGCGACATCCTCATCCGCGATGTCTTCTTGCCGAGAGACATCAAACCCGGCGATCTGCTCGCCGTGCCCGGCTCTGGAGCCTACTGCCGGTCGATGGCCAGCAACTACAATCAGCTTCCGAAACCGCCCCTCGTGGCGGTTTGCGAGGGCTCGGCCCGGACGCTGCTGCGCCGCGAGACCTTCGACGACATGATGCGACTGGATGTAGGGGAGTGAGCATGGCGGAGGAAACCACGCCATTGAAGGTGGCGCTGTTGGGCGCCGGCGTCGTCGGTTCCCAGGTGGCGCGGATCCTGAGCAGCGAGGCGGAGGAACTGCGCCAGCGTATCGGTCGGCCCCTGGAGCTCGTCGGCGTCGCCGTGCGCCGTGACGACATTGAGCGCCCTGGCATCGACCCGGCACTGTTCACAACCGACGCTCACGCCCTGGTTACGCGCGGGGATCTGGATCTGGTTATCGAGGTCATCGGCGGCATCGAGCCGGCCCGGAGCTTGCTCGTCGCGGCGATGGAGTCGGGGGCGTCCATCATCACAGCGAACAAGGCGCTGCTCGCCGAGCAGTTCGCCGAGCTCAGTGCGACGGCCCGCGCCAACGCCGTCGATCTCTACTACGAGGCTGCCGTTGCTGGGGCGATCCCGATCATCCGGCCGCTGCGGGAATCGCTGGTGGGCGACACGATCCGCGTGGTGATGGGGATCGTCAACGGCACCACCAACTACATCCTTGATCAAATGACCACGAACCGCCTCAGCTTCGACGTGGCACTGAAGCAGGCGCAGGACCTGGGGTTCGCCGAGGCGGATCCGAGCGCCGACATCGAAGGCCATGACGCCGCCGCCAAGGCCGCGATTCTGGCCAGCCTCGCGTTCCACACGTCAGTGCGACGCTCCGAGGTGTTCTGTGAGGGCATCACCCAGGTCACCGAGGCCGATATCGAGGCCGCAGACGCCATGGGGTGCGTCATAAAGCTACTGGCCGTGGCCAAGCTCAACGACGATCGCATCGTCGTGAAGGTGCATCCGGCGATGGTCCCGAAGACCCACCCGCTCGCGGCGGTCTCCGGAGCTTTCAATGCGATTTTCGTAGAGTCCGTCGAGGCGGGTCAACTGATGTTCCTGGGCCAAGGCGCCGGTGGAGCGCCCACCGCGTCGGCGGTGATGGGAGACGTCGTGACGGTGGCGCGCAATCGGGCGCGCGGCACCGCCAGCTTCCTCAGCACCGGGTACACCAAGCGGGAGGTCGCTCCCATCGGGGAGGCCACCAGCCGCTACTACATCCGGTTCCAGGTGGAGGACAAGCCAGGCGTGCTCGCCAAGTGCGCCACCATCTTCGGCAGGCACGAGGTGTCTTTGCAGACCTGCCAACAGTCCTATCTGGAGGGCCTGGGCCGCACCGACGGACTGACCGCGCGCCTCAACCTGATGACCCACGAGGCCCGCGAGAACGCGCTGCAGGACGTCGTGGCCGAGCTGCGTGAGGCGTCGTTCATCGGCGAGACGATCGACTACATGCGCATCGAGGGCAAGTGAAGCTCACAGTCCGGGTGCCCGCCACCACCGCTAACCTGGGCTCTGGCTTCGACTGCCTTGGGCTTGCCGTCGACTGGTTCGACGAGTTGACCCTGGAGGTTGCAGCCACGGGCGGCGTCGAGATCGACGTCACGGGTGAGGGGGCTAGTAGCGTGCCGCGAGACGCGTCCCACCTGGTGATCGCGACGATCCTGCATTGTCTGGGAGTGTGGAACGTGCCCGCACCAGGCGGCCTCAGGCTACGCGCTCACAACACCATCCCGCACTCGCGCGGCCTGGGATCGTCGGCCGCCGCGATCGCCGCCGGTTGTGCGCTCGCGCACGGCATCGCATTCCCGAGCAAAGACCTTGACCGCGTGGAGACAGCGCGACTCGCCTCCCTGCTGGAGGGGCACCCCGACAATGCCGCTGCGGCTGTTTGGGGCGGCGCCATCTTGGCCTGGATCGATGGGGAAAGCGTGGAGGTTCTTCGGCTCAGCCCCGCCGCTGGGCTGGCCTGTCTAGCGTTCGTGCCCGCCTTCGAGGTCCCGACCTCGGGGGCGCGGGCGGTGCTGCCGGATGCTGTCACGCTGCGAGACGCAGTCTCCCAGGCGATCGCCGCTGCGAGCCTGGTCAAGGCTCTAGAGCAACGCCCAGACCTGTTGCTGGCTGCCACCACCGACCGCCTGCACCAGCATTACCGCGCCGAATTGATGCCGCCGTCGTGGCACCTGCTGTTGCGGTTGCGCGAGGTCGGTGTGCCCGCGACCATCTCCGGCGCCGGCCCGGCGGTGTTCGCGGTTGGAACCCCGAACCAACTCGCGCCGGCGGGGCAGGTTGACGCCGCCGGCTTTGTGCGTCATGACCTGGCGATTGGAACGGGGCTGGAATTAACGGTGCACGCTGGATGATCGGGCTTGGGAACTGCCCGAAAATCGTGTTATGGTCTTTCCTAGTCGCCTGCGGGCGCCGGCTTTGGTTTGCCGCAAAGCGCCGCGCGACTCCTCTAAACCGGGACATTACATCCATTATTACCCGGTTGCCATACTGTCGAAAGGCACCCCGTGACCGAATCCGGAACCGGCTCGCTCGCGAGCCTCAAGCTGCCCGAACTCAACAAGAAGGCCGCAGCGCTGGGCCACAAAGGCACTTAAAACAAGCGTAATGGAGAAATTGTCGCGGCGATCGCCTCCGAGGCGCGCCCCGCCGAGTCTCGCCCCGCTAAAGGCACCGAAGCCAGGCGCGAGCAACTCGCTGAACCGAAGGCTATCCGCGAGCCTGCACCCGAACTGCCGCTGCACACTCAGCCGGAGCCCAAGAAATTGGTGGAGCGAGGCCAGCAACCCGAGGTGGGTCAGGAGGGCGAGGGACGCCAAGAGAACCGGCAGAACGACGGCAACGAGGGCGGTCGCACTCGCCGCCGTCGCGACCGGAACCGGGACCGCGACCGTGCCGCTCAGGAAGCCACTAACGAGGAGGTCGGGGAACGTCTCGCAGCCGCCATGGGTCAGCCCGCGGCCGCCCCCGCGTTGCCGGCGGCAAGCGCCGGCGCGGGAGGGCCCCGGTTCGATGACGAGGGCGAGGGACGCCGCGGTCGGCGCCGCCGCAGCCGCGACCGGCAGAACCGGCGCAATCGCGGCTCGGCCGGTTTTGACCGCTACGACAACGAGCCCACCGTCACTGAGGACGACGTGCTTGCGGCGGTGTCCGGCATTGTCGATATCCTCGACAACTACGCGTTTGTCCGCACGACCGGTTACCTGCCCGGCCCGAACGACGCCTACCTGCCGCTGCCGATGGTGCGTCGGTTCGGGCTGCGTCGCGGTGACGTCGTCGTCGGAGCCATCCGCACGCCACGCGAGGGGGAGCGCAAGGAGAAGTACAACCCGCTCGTGCGCATCGACTCCATCAATGGCGATGATCCGGAGAAAGCGAAGGCTCGCCCCGAGTTCTCGAAGCTGACGCCCCTGTATCCGCAGCAGAAGCTTCGCCTCGAGACGGTCGGAACGCAGTTGACCGGCCGGGTAATCGACCTCGTAGCGCCGATCGGCAAGGGCCAGCGCGGCCTGATCGTCTCGCCGCCGAAGGCCGGAAAAACGATGGTGATGCAGGCCATCGCCAACGCTATCGCCGCCAACAATCCCGAGGTTCACCTAATGGTGGTCCTAGTCGACGAGCGTCCCGAGGAGGTCACGGACTTCCAACGCACCGTCTCGGGCGAGGTTATCGCGTCGACGTTTGACCGCCCCGCTGAGGATCACACGGTGGTCGCGGAGCTCGCGATTGAGCGTGCCAAGCGCCTCGTGGAGCTCGGCCACGACGTCGTCGTCCTCCTTGATGGCATCACCCGCCTGGGCCGCGCCTACAACCTGGCCGCCCCGGCATCCGGCCGGATCCTCTCCGGCGGCGTCGACTCGGCGGCCCTATATCCGCCAAAGAAGTTCTTCGGCGCAGCCCGCAACATCGAAAACGGCGGCTCCTTGACGATCCTCGCCACTGCCCTGATCGAGACCGGCTCCCGCATGGACGAGGTCATCTTCGAAGAGTTCAAGGGCACCGGCAATATGGAGCTCCGACTCGCACGTCAGCTGGCCGACAAGCGCATCTTCCCGGCTATCGACGTCGATGCCTCCGGCACCAGACGTGAGGATCTGCTCCTGGGACGCGACGAGCTCAACATCATCTGGAAGCTCCGCCGCGCCTTGTCGGGCCTCGACGACCAGGCCGCCCTGGAGACGTTGCTGGCCCGGATGCGCAAGACCCAGGACAACCACGAGTTCCTGCTCAGCGTCTTGAAGACCACTCCGGCGCAGGAAGGCTGAGCTACGTTTGGATTAGTGCTGCGGCCCTGGCAGAATGACCGATCGTGCCGGTTCACGCCCACACCCGGTGGGCGACCCGGAGAAACCACACCCAGGAGAAGAACATGAAGCAGGGAATCCATCCCGACTACGTGACCACCGAGGTGCGCTGCACCTGCGGCAACACGTTCACCACCCGCAGCACAGCCAAGAAGGGTTCGCTCAACGCCGACGTGTGCGCCGAGTGCCACCCCTTCTACACCGGCAAGCAGAAGATTCTCGACACC
>CAMCJC010000239.1 GCA_945875065.1 uncultured Propionibacteriaceae bacterium
TCGGCCTCCTCCGCGACCCGTAAACGCTGCTCGAGCGGGACCAGGGCACTTCTCCACTCGCGGGTCGAACGCCCCAGGGTCAGCAGCATCTCGAGGAGACCGGGACGGGTCTCCACGTGCCGGTTGCGGGCCTGCGCGGCCGTGTCGCGCTGCGCCCGGGCCTCGCTGAGGGCCTGCTCGCATCTGCGCAGCCCCTCGGCGGTCTCCGCTAGGAGACCGCTCAGGCGGTGCATCTCGTCATCGGCCCGAACCTGCTCATCGCGGAGCTGCTCGAGGCGTTCACGGCAGGCTTGGGCCTGGATCCGCACGTCCACGAGGTCGGCCACGCGCTGCTCGGCCCGCCGGAACGAGGCGCACGCCTGCTGCCAGGTCGGGTGCGCCGCTCCTTCTTTCCAGTCCCTGAGCCGTGACTGCATGCGCGGCACGGTGCCGAATCGGCGCTGCCCGGTTCGCCGGTCGATCTTGTCGAACCAGAACTCGCTACGGAACGCCGCCCGGTTCCTCTTACTGCCCAGGCGCGCGGCCACGAGCCCCCAGGCAGGGTTACCACCTGACCGGCTACGAGCAGCCTCGTCGTCTCGTCCTTCGTCATCCAGGTGTCGCCTGACTCCGCCCCAGTCGGCACCAGGGTTCTCCGGTCCCTCGTCATCGTCCTCGCGCCGCGGCGCGGATGCCGCGAGGAGCGCTGACGCGATATCCGAGAAGTAGTCGGCTCGGCCCCGCCACCGCTCGTCGATCGCGCCGGCACCGGGAATCTCGGTACTGACGTTCTCCACGGCCATGTTGTTCGCCGACGCCACCACCATCTCGAACCCGGTCAGTTCCTCACGCAGTTGGTGCACGACACGCGGGTAGCTGCCTGAGATCCACCTCAGCGGCTCCCCGACGAAGGCGTCCTCTGCGCGTTCCAGCGCAGCCAGGCGCCGGGCCCGCTCAACGACGTTGCCCGCCACGATGTCGCGCAGCATGGTCGTCTTACCCGTCCCGGGAGGGCCGTTGACCCCCATGAGGCCGTGTGCCGAACCGAGATCGACCAACGCCTGGTTGACGGCGAACTGCTGCCTGAGAGCAAGCGTGTGCTGCGGTGCCGAGGGCCATCGGCCCGCGGGAATCCTGTCCGCTCCCACCCCTGCGTTGACGGCGTCGTCATCCTTCATGACGTCGGTCCTCGGGCCGGCGGCGGGCGATGCCGGGCAGTGGAGCCCGGAGTCGCCAAGATATGAGGCCAGTGCCACCGGGCACCGTCTGGTCGCGATATCCTCACGCACGCCCGCAAGATCCCTGAGGAAGAAGCTGTTGAGGAAATCAGTATCCACCTCCCCAGCATCACGCTCGCGCACGCGGACCGACTCGATCACCACCCGCTCGCTCGCGAGCTCGGCCACGGCATCGATCCCCGACACGCGGTGCGCGAGAGTGGTGAGCACGGACGGTGCGACATCACTACAGTCAGCCATCTCGGCGAATCGCTGCTGGGCGGCGTCGAACTCGGTGACCCATGACGGGTCCGGCCTCTGTGATCGCGCGGCGAGTCTGGCGACGGCCCACAGGGAGGAGGACAGCACCCCCGAGCCCGGCACGATGCTCCCTTCGTCATCGACCTGCACGCCCGCGCAGGCGCTGTTGCCGCCGGGCCGCTCGTCGAAGGCATCGAGGTCGTCGGTGAAGGCGCGGTGCAGGTACTGGTAGACGTTCTCTAGGTCGTAGACCCCGAGGTAGAGGGTGTGCCGCCACACGAACCGCGTGCCATTGCGGCTCACCTCGGGGGCGAGCGTCTCCCAGGGCAACGGCTGCTCCGGCATCCACTCGATGACCTGGTGCCGGTCCTCCGTTGCCGCGGGCCTGGTGCGCTTGGGAACCTTCTGCGGGCTGAACAGCTCCAGCAGCCACCAGTAGTCGAGTAGCCTCAGGCGATGGGTGGTTGGGGAACTCACACTCATACCCAGAGTCTGCACCGATGAGTCCATGCCGCGCGCCAGTCCGCATTGCTTATCTCATCAGGCAGCCCCGGAGGCGGTTCGGTCAGCTTGGAGTCCCCAGGACGGGGACCGAGGCCGCTGGGTCCCGCCGGGTGGTCAAGTCCCGGGTAGCGGTGTAGTGCCGCGCTCCTTCGATAAGGGTGGTCAGTGAGGGTAGGGCATCAGGTGGGCTATTCAGGCATGGCTCTTCGAGAGGCGTCTCTCCTCGTCGGGACGGGGTTCATGGTGACCCTTGAATAAGCCTCCAGCTCTGTTCCTGGGGTCGGTGGTGTGCACGATGTTGAGGCGGCACCGCCCCGCTCACCGACCGATGAGGATGCGCACGCGCCCGTCGAGGTCGGCCCGGCGGGCCCTGACGCCGTAGACCGTCTCGACCGCCGTCGCCGTCAGCACCCGGTCCGGCGGGCCGTCGGCCACGACCCGGCCGCCCTCCATGAGCACGACCCGATCGCAATAGGCGGCGGCTAGGTCGAGGTCGTGGAGCGCCACTAGAGCGGTTCGCGATGAGGCGGATAGCCGCTCCAGCAGATCATGTTGATATCGCAGGTCGAGATGGTTCGTGGGCTCATCGAGGATGACCGTGCGCGTCCCTTGGGCGAAGGTTCGAGCTAGGAGCACTCGCCGGCGCTCGCCCCCGGACATCTGCTGCAGACTGCGGTCGAGCAGGTCGCCCAGGTCCCACGAGTCGGCCAGGTCCTCGACCGCTCGATGATCCTCGGTCCGGTAGGGACGCCAGTCGCTCATCGTCGCCGTGCGGGCGAGCAGCAGGACCTCACGAGCCGTGAAGGGCAGGTCGGTGTGCTCCTCCTGAGTCATGCAGGCCACGATCTGGGCGCGCTCGCGGTCCCCGATGCTGTGCAGCTCCCTGCCGTCGATCAGGGCTCGTCCCCGGTCCGGCTGCGTGATCCCCGCCATGATGCGCAGCAGGCTCGTCTTACCCGACCCGTTGGGTCCCACCACGGCGACCGTCTCGCCCGGCTCGACGTGCAGGCTCACGCCGGCCAGGGCTTTCGTGCGCCGGTGTACGAGGTGTACATCGTCCGCATCCAGGGTGCTGGCTCGAGAGCCGGTTGGGGCGGAGGGTGTGACGACCGGGCGACCTCCGTGCGGGTGTGATAACGACGGCACGGAGGCCTTGACGCCAGAGCCGGGCTTCACTTCTGGGTCGCCCCAACGAGCTGTTCCAGACCGGCGACTCCTGAGGGACTGGGGGCGGAGGCGCTCGCGGGCAGTAGCACGAGGCGGTTCTGGCTGACAGCGGTCAGCGAGTCGACTCCGGGCGATGCGAGGAACTTCTGCCTGGCCTGCTCCTTACTCTCTCCGTAAAGGCCGTAGCTCAAAATGATCCAGTCGGGTTGCCGCTCCAGCAGGCTCTCAACCGAGATCGTGAGATAGGCATCCATGCTCGTGGCGTAGACATTGGTCAGTCCCGCGTCCTGCAGCGAGGAGTTCGCTAGGCCTTGGCCGCCGTAGGCGGACAGGGGTTCCTCCGAGGAGAAGTAGTAGACCCAGGCGGCCGTGCCGTTGTCCTTGTCCTGCTTGGCCTGCGTGATGCGTTCGTCAAGCTTCGCGGCGGCGGAGTCCGCGGTGGAGGACGTGGACAAGGCGGTTCCGAGTCGGCGCAGGTCCTTGGTGACGGTCGATAGCGTCACGCCGGAGCCCGACTGCGAGGTGCTGTCATGCCCGCACTCGCCCTGGACGGTGAGCACGGTGATGCCCGCCTGGCGCAGCTGATCGACATCGGCGTTGAACAGGCCGTAGCCCAGGACGAGGTCCGGTTCGGCGGCCAGGATCTCCTCAGTCGTGGGGTCCGACGGGTTGGTGATGAGGTCGTTGGGCGGCGGGTTCTTCAGAGTCTCCGGCAGGGGAGCGCCGAACTCGCCGGTGCGCGCCGTGATGCGGTCGGCCGCCCCGGCGGCGTCGAGCATCTCGACGGCGGCCGTGCCCACCGTCAGGATGCGCTTGGGCTCGGCGTTGATCGTGACCTTGCTCCCGCAGTCCTCGACGGTGACGGGGTAGGGGCCGGTCGGTGAGACGTCGGAGCTCCCGGTTGCGGAGCAGCCCGTCAGACCGCAGCACAGAGCGATCGCGGTGAGTGCCGCCGCTGGGCGGACGGGGCGCGGAACGGAACGTGAGGACATCGACTCTCCTGATGTGTTCGTGAGCTGATGCGGTGAGGTCGTGCGGATCGGGCTCTGGCGGCCGGACGGGGACGGGACGTGACGTGTCAGCCGGGGCTCTTGTGCCGCAGCATGACCATGAGCAGTGGTGTGCCCACCAGGGCGGTGAGGATCCCCAGGGGGATCTCCCGGGGCGCCAGGACGGTGCGGGCCAGGGCGTCGGCGCTGGTGAGGACCAGGGCGCCCAGCGCGGCGCTGGTGGGTAGGAGGAGGCGGTGCGTGGCGCCCACGAGCAGACGGGCCAGGTGGGGGACTACGAGACCGACGAAGCCGATGGTCCCGGCCACGGCGACGGCCGCGGCGACTGCCAGCGCCGCCATGGCGGCCGTGGACCGGCGCAGCCGGTCCGGGTCGACGCCCATGGACCGGGCGACGTCGTCCCCCAGGCCGACTGCGTCGAGGCGCCGGGCGCGCACGGTGAGGAAGCCGATGGCGAGCAGGGCGGCACCGGCCAGGGCCGGGATCTCGGACCAGGATGCGCGCCCCAGGGATCCCAGCATCCAGA
>CAMCJC010000240.1 GCA_945875065.1 uncultured Propionibacteriaceae bacterium
GCCGGAGTCGTGTGCGCTTCGGCCGGTAACCATGGGCAGGGGGTCGCATTCGCGGCGGCCGCTCTCGGGATGAGCGCCACCGTCGTCGTGCCCACCACCACGCCTAGGCAGAAGCGCGACCGCATCCAAGCCATCGGCCGCGGCCATGTCCGGCTCGTCATGGAGGGCACCACCTACGACCAGGCCTCCGAAGCCGCATACCGGATCGCGCGCGACGAGGGGCGCACCGCCGTCCCCGCGTTCAACGATCCCCGCACCGCCGCCGGACAGGCCACCGCGATCGCCGAAGCCGTCGACCAGCTCGGGTTCGTCCCGGACGTCGTCGTACTGCCCGTCGGGGGCGGCGGGCTCCTCGCCGGGGCCGCCGCGTGGCTCAGGGTGCATCACCCTGACGTGCGCCTGATCGGGGTGGAGCCAGATGGTGCGCCATGCGTCGCCGCCGCGATCTCGGCCGGGCGTCCGGTCACGCTGAGCAGCATCGACACGTTCGTCGACGGCGCCGCCGTCAGCCGTGTCGGCGACTACACGTTCGAGGTACTGCGCGATGCCGACGCCGAGCTGGTGCGGGTACCAGAGGGGCAGGTGTGCTCCGAGATGCTGGCGATGTACCAGACCGACGGCATCATCGCCGAGCCAGCCGGTGCCCTGGCGGCCTCGGCCCTGCCCACCGGCGGTGTCGGCCCTCGCCTCCACATCCCGCACGCCTCGCGAGTGCTGACAGTGATCTCGGGCGGCAACAACGACGTCGCCCGCTACGCCGAAGTGGTCGAACGGTCACTAGTCCATGAGGGTCGTAAGCATTACTTCCTCGTCGATTTTCCCCAAGAGCCGGGAGCGCTGCGCCGCTTCCTCGACGACGTTCTCGGCCCCGAGGACGACATCACCTACTTCGAGTACGTCAAACGCTCCAGCCGCGAGGTTGGGCCGGCCCTCGTGGGCGTCGAACTCGGCAACCCCGGCGACTACCGCTTCCTGATGGACCGCATCGCCGACTGCGGTATGCAGGTCCACGAGGTCGACTCCACCAGCCCGTACTTCCGGTTCCTGGTCTAGACCTGTTTCGAAAGTCAGGCCCTCCCCGCGGCGGCCTGGATCGGGCGACCTAGCACCCCAACAGCTTGACCAGTACAGAAAGCAGCTGTTGTAACGCTATGTCGCCTATCCCAGCCCATCCTCGCCGAGAACAGCGCCCTCAAACAGGCCCCAGCCGGCGCTACTGCTCGGCCGTGGAGTTGTCGTCTCGGCTCCGGAACACCGCGTGCGCCGCAAACGTCGCGTTCAGCGCCCTCGGGAAACCGCAGTAGACAGCCGCGTGCAACAGCGCTTCCAAGATCTCCTCGCGTGTGATCCCGACGTTGAGCGCGGCCTCCACGTGGACCTTCAGCTGCGGCTCGCAGCCACCCAAGGCCGTCAATGCGCCAAGCGTGACGAGCTGTCGGCTCCGCGGATCCAAGCCGGGCCGGTCGTATACATCCCCAAACGAGAAGGCCGCCACATGATGCGCCATGGCCGGATGGATCTCGGCGAGCGACGCGACGACCTCCTCACCTTGCCGCCCGTCGATGCGCGACAAGACTTCCTGTCCGCGACGGCGGCGCGCGAGATTCTCGGCCGATGTGATGTCATGGTGTGATTCGGTCATGGCCTTCCTGGTATGTCGTTAGCTTGTATTCCGTGACGGCTAGGGCGAGTTGCAACTGAGCAATCCGTTGCCGCAACATCGCACGGTGCTGTTCCAACAACTCTCGGCGGGCAGCCACTGTTTCGGAGCCTGCATCCGCCAAAGCGAGGTAGCGCTGCAACTCGGCTATCGACATGCCGGCGGCGCGCATCCGGGTGATGAACACCAAGCGGCGGATGGTTCCTGCGTCGTAGCGACGCCGGCCTGCCGCATTCCGGGCGACGGCGATCAGACCAGCCCGCTCGTAGTAGCGCAGGGTATGGGGACTGACCTCAAGGTGCCGGGCCGCGGCGCCGATATCCCAAGCCGCCGCTGCGTCGTCTCGCACGAGTTCCTGAAGCGCCTCGATGTTCACTTCCCCCGGAGGATCGATAGCCAGGCGCAGGGCGTGGACCAACTCCGCAGTATCCATACCGCGACGCTACGACTTAGAGCACGCTCAAACGCAAGCGTCCTCAGCTGAGGTCATGTTCTTTGATGGCGCGGCGGAGTTCCGGGGGGAGGGCGAACGTCAAGTTCTCCTCCGTCAGACGTTCCTCCTCGGCTCTCGGGAAGCCCTTGGACTCTAGGTACTCCAGGACTCCCTGCACCAGCTCGTCCGGGACCGATGCCCCAGAAGTAACACCCACCGTCGATACCCCCTCGAGCCATTCGGGCTGGATCTCGGAGGCGTAGTCGATGCGCTCGCTACGCTTCGCGCCGGCCTCCAGCGCGACCTCCACCAGCCGCACCGAGTTCGACGAGTTCCGTGAGCCGACAACGATCATCAAATCCACCTTCGGCGCGATCTGCTTCACGGCCTGCTGGCGGTTCTGGGTGGCGTAGCAGATGTCATCGGATGGCGGGTCCATCAGCAGCGGAAACTTATTTCGAAGCCGCGCCACGGTCTCCATCGTCTCGTCGACGCTGAGGGTGGTCTGCGACAGCCAAACCATGGGTTCGTCGGTGTCGAGATCAAGATCGTTGACGTCGTCGGGATGCTCGACAAGGGTCGTCCGCTCGGGCGCCTCCCCCATCGTCCCCTCGACCTCCTCGTGCCCGGCATGCCCGATGAGAAGGATCTCGGTGTCCTGCGCGGCGAACCGCTTCGCCTCCCGGTGGACCTTGGTGACCAGCGGGCACGTCGCGTCGATGGTGCGGAGTTGACGCCGGGCCGCTTCCTCGTGCACTACGGGTGAGACACCGTGCGCCGAGAACACGACGAGCGCATCGGCCGGGACCTCGTCGAGCTCCTCAACGAAGATCGCGCCGCGCTGCTCCAGAGTGGAGACGACGTGCTTGTTGTGCACGATCTGCTTGCGCACGTAAACGGGCGGGCCGTAGGTGTCGAGGGCCTTTTCGACGGTGACGACGGCACGGTCGACGCCGGCGCAGTAGCCGCGGGGCGCCGCGACGATAACCCGCTTGGTGGTGCTCATGCCGCCAAGTCTAGGAGAATGTCACGACCAGGGCCGTTGCACGCCACCCAGCATCCGAGCGACGGCGAGGTCGATCAGGCGCGCCCCAATCGCCTCGAACGCGATCTGGGTGCGCGGCGCCATCTGGGCCCACTTGATGATCGGGTCGTCGAGCGCCGGATCGTTCGGGACCTCGAAGATCGGTAGACCGTCGAAGTACTGCAGCGCCTCGGCTCGGACGCGGCGATCCACCTCGCCGGGCCGCCCCGACGCGACGATCACCGTCCGTGTCCCGACCCGCTCACCCCGGCTGAGCATGCCGCTCAGCATCCGTGCGACCGGCTCGACATGGTCGGCACGCCACTTGATGGGCACGACGAGGAGGTCGGCGGCGCGGGTCGCTGCCGTCCAGGCATCAGTCAGCTCGGACGGGCCGGTATCCAGCAGCAGCACCGAGTTGAAGCGCCGCAAGATCACGTGCAGTTCGCGGTATTCCTCCAGGGACATCGCGTGCCGCGGGTCGGGGTGCGACGTCAGGATCCATTCGAACGAGTCGGGCTGACGGTGCATGTACCGCTCGAGATCGACGGTGCGGGAGGTGTTTCCGGACAGGTCGGCGGCGTGCACCATCAGCATGCCGACGTGGTTGTCCGATGTCAGCACCGAACGCTGCCCGAGAGTCCCGTGCGGCTCGTTCATATCGACGACGACGACACCGCCGCCGCGCGCCGCGCCGAGCGCAGCCCCGACGCCACGGGCGATCGGGGTCTTCCCGGAGGAGCCCTTCGGCGAGACGACCGCGATCGTCAGAGCGTCCGGCAGTGCGGTGCGGAGGGTCTTCAGCAGGGCCTCGCGATCCTGTGGCATCCGCGACGGCAGCAGCCGGTTGAACCAGCGCCGGACGCGGTGCCGAGGCTGGTCCGCGAGCGTGCGGAACCGCTGCGACAGGTCGTCGGGGGTAAGGCTCCTCGGAGTCGGCTTCGTCTCCGGCTCCGGCGCGACCCGTGGCGGCGTCGCTACCGGGCTTGGCGCCGCCGAAGGGGGCGCCGCCACCGGGGCGGAGACAGGCGTGGCCGGTGGGGCCTGCGGCACGAACGCCGCTGCCGGCGGCAGCACGGGAGAGCTAGGAGCCGATGGGGCATGCACAGGAGAGAGGGGCGTCGCCGGCAGCGGCGTTACGGGGTGCAGTGTCTCGTCGGCGGGCGAAGGCGGTGGCAGCGGCCCCTGCACCGGCGGCTCGGGCGGGATCGTAACCAGCGCTAACCGACGCGGACGCTGCGACTGCGGCGGGGCGACCCCGGGCGGCGCAGCCAACACCGGCTGCGGCAGCGGCGGCTGCGCAGCAACCACGACGGGACGGCGCGGACCGGCCGTCGTCCCCGGCAGAACCGGAGGCGGCGTCGGCTCGGCGGGGGTACTGCGGACGGTCGAGTCGGTGATCCAGGGCCGTTCCTCGGGCTCCGGTTCGCTGGCCGTCCATGGGCTAGGCGGCGGCCCGGGCATCCACTCCAGCGACTCGTCGACGATCTCCTCAGCCTCCTGCGGTGCCATCGCGGCTCCCCATCCGTCGA
>CAMCJC010000241.1 GCA_945875065.1 uncultured Propionibacteriaceae bacterium
AAGACGGCTTCACGTCCCACCTCGACGGCCGCGATGTTTCCCTTCTGCCGCGCCTGCACGACGAACAGCCGATCCCCGGGCGGGCCGAGGGCACCGAGGACCACCCGGTCCGGGTTAGGAAACTCAAGGAGCATAACCCCACCCTATTGACCGGAGACCGGAAACTGTCACACCGACCGACTAATCTCGGATGTGGCTGGCGGACATTGCGGGCTAGAGTTGCCCAGGATCTGGTCGCGAGCTGGTTTGGAGTAGTGAATGGGTTGGATCGAAGCCATCGTGCTGGGCATCGTGCAAGGGCTGACAGAGTTCCTGCCCATCTCCTCTAGCGCCCACATCTCCATCGTCGGCCAGTTGCTGTTCGAAGGTCGCGACCCGGGGGCGGCATTCACCGCCGTCACGCAGCTCGGCACCGAGACCGCGGTCCTGGTGTACTTTTGGCGCGGCAGAAGGGAAACATCGCGGCCGTCGAGGTGGGACGTGAAGCCGTCTTGTCCATGGCCGACCGGATCGAGTCGCTGCTGGAGGAGTCCGCGCTGTTGGGCTGGATCGGGCGGCCGACGATGGAGATCGTCCCGGATCTAGGTCCCCTTGACGAGCCGCTTGAGGTGCTGTTCCGGGTCCGCGCGATTGGCTGGGCCCTCGACACGTGCCGGGGTGCGATCCAACTTGAGTTCTTCGCGGTGTGTGGCCACGAAGACGGCGAACTCGACACGCTGATTCAGCTTTGGCTCTACCCGAGGATGGCCCGCGAGTTTGCGGCACGCGCCCGGCACATCGTCGCCACGACGGATCCGCCGTGCCCATTCTGCACGCAGCCGATCCACCCGACGGGGCACATCTGCCCGCGTGCCAACGGGTTCCGCGGCCCGCTCTTTTGAGACGGCTCCAGTCCGCCGCCCACGTCGTTGCTTCTGAGGAGCGGGTTCAGGCAGTAGCTTGGTCTCCATGTATCCGTGGGCCCCGGTCGAAGTGCCGAAGATCTCGCCTAGCCAAGGCGTCCCTGAGAAACTCAGCCTCACCGACTCGATGTCTGGCGAGCTGGTGGCGGTCGGGCCCGAGGAGGGCACCGCACGCATGTACGTTTGCGGAATCACTCCGTACGACGCGACGCACCTCGGGCACGCCAACACCTACCTGGCCTTCGATCTCATAGGCCGGGTTTGGCGCGATCTTGGTCTGGAGGTGAACTACACGCAGAACGTCACCGACGTTGACGACCCACTGCTGGAGCGTGCCCGGGAGACCGGCCGCGATTGGGAGGAGCTGGCCGAGGATCAGATCGAGCTGTTCCGCTCCGACATGGTCGGGTTGCGCGTCATCCCGCCGACGCACTACGTCGGCGCCGTTGAGTCGATCCCCAGCGTCCTGCGCCTGATCGAGGGCCTGCTTCCAAGCGGCCTCGTGTACCAGGTCGACGACTCGGAGCACCCCGACTGGTACTTCGAGACCGCCGCCGCCCCGGGCTTCGGCCGCATCAGCCACCTGGGGGAGGCCGAGATGATCAAGCTGTTCGCCGAGCGCGGCGGCGACCCCGACCGCCCCGGCAAGCGCCACCCGCTCGATTGTCTTCTGTGGCGTTTCGCTCGCCCCGACGAGCCGAGCTGGGGCTCGCCGCTCGGCCCCGGCCGCCCCGGTTGGCACATCGAATGCACCGCCATCGCTCTTGAGCACCTCGGCGTCCAGTTCGATGTTCAAGGCGGCGGCTCCGACCTGGCCTTCCCGCACCACGACATGTGCGATGCCGAGGCGGTCGTCGCTACGGGGCAGCCGCTCGCGCAAGCCGTCGTCCACTCCGGGATGGTCGCGCTGCAGGGCGAGAAGATGTCGAAGTCGAAGGGGAACCTGGAACTCGTGAGTCGCCTGCGCAACAAGGGGGCCGACCCGATGGCGATCCGCCTCGCGCTTCTCGACCACCACTACCGCTCCGACTGGGAATGGACCGATGCCGAGTTGGAACAGGCGAACCAGCGCCTAGCCCGCTGGCGCTCCGTGCTGAATAACGACGCCACCCTGCCCGCCGCCGACACGATAGCCGAGATCCGAAAAGCCCTACGCTCCGACCTCGACGCGCCGCGCGCGCTGGCCGCCGTTGATGCCTGGGTCGCAGCGAGCCTCGCGGTCGAGGGCGACGACGCCACCGGCGGCGCCGAGATCGCGGCCGCGGTGGACGCGCTCCTGGGCATCAAGCTAGACACCCTAGGCTGACCGCCGTGAAGTCGTTTGAGCAGCTATTCGAGCAGCTGAAGGAAACTGCGAGGACTCGCCCCGCCAACTCCGGCACCGTCGCGCGCCTCGACGCAGGCGTCCACGCGATCGGCAAGAAGATCGTCGAGGAAGCCGCCGAGGTATGGATGGCCTCCGAGCACGAGTCGAAGGAAGCAGCCGCGCTGGAGATCAGCCAGCTGCTCTACCATCTCCAGGTCATGATGATCGCCTTGGACTTGGACTTGGACGACGTCTACCGCCAGCTTTAGAGGAACCCGAGGGAAGCCATGCTCAAGATCGCCGTCCCCAACAAGGGGTCGCTCGCCGATTCGGCCGCCGCTATGCTGCGCGCCGCCGGTTACCGGCAGCGCACGGACTCGAAGGAACTCACCCTAGTCGACGAGGCCCACCAGGTGGAGTTCTACTACCTGCGCCCCCGCGATATCGCGGTATACGTCGGCCAGGGCCATCTTGACGTCGGCATCACCGGAGCTGACATGCTCCTCGACTCCGGTGCCAATGCCGAGCCGGTCCTGAAACTCGGCTTCGGCGGCAGCCGCTTCCGGTTAGCGGCGCCCGCGGGCTGCGAGTATTCCGTAGCCGATTTGGCCGGAAAGCGCATCGCGACTTCCTACCCGGGACTGCTGGGGCGGTGGCTGGCGGAGCGGGGGATCGAGGCCAAGCTAGTGAAGCTAGACGGGGCGGTCGAGTCGGCGATTCGGCTCGGGGTCGCGGATATTGTCGCCGACGTCGTCGACACGGGGACGACGCTCAAGCGAGCCGGCCTGGAGATGTTCGGAGACGCGATCTGCACCTCCGAGGCGATCCTCATCCGCCGCTCCGACGCCGAAACCCCTGACGGGCTGGATGGACTGCGGACTCGTCTCGAGTCGGTGCTCGTTGCGCACAACTACCTGATGATGGACTACAACGTCGCCCAGGAAAACCTATCTGCGACGACGGCACTCGCTTCCGGCGTCAATGGCCCCACCATTTCCCACCTAGCCCAAGACGGGTGGCTAGCGGTGCGGGTCCTAGTGCCGAAAAAGGACGTCCACCTGCTGATGGATCGCCTCTTCGACGCCGGAGCCCGCGGGATCCTCCTCACGGAACTCAACGCCGTTCGGCTCTGAGAATCAGTTGATGCCCCGCTTCTTCAGGAGCTCCTCGATCTCATCGAACTCCGAGGCCTTTGACGCGGCCGGGGCTGCCTTCGGGGAAGCAGGCTTGGCCGGCGTCGGGGGAGCTGCGAGCCGCTGACCCGTGCCGAGGACGTCCTTCTTACCCGAGCCCACCGGCTTGGCCTTTGGGGCCTTCGGCGCCTTGTCTCCCTTGGGGAGGAAACCGCTGGCGAGCAGCATCACGACGCCGAGAGCGCCGAGCCCCGCACCCCACGACATGGAGTCGGTCCAGCCAGTCCGCCGCGCCCACGCGATCAGGCTGGCGATTCCGTTGACGGTCAGCGTCAACAGGCCCGTTAGGTACAGGGCCAGCGGCAGCAGCGCCAAGCCGACGCCCGCGACCAGCAGCCGGATGCTGCGGCTGCGAGCGAACAGGCCGGCCGTGACGGCGACGATGACGGTCATGACGGCGATCGTGACAAAGAGCGGGACAGCCATGCCGCCAAGCATTCCACAGGTGGAACCCTGGTGTCGGCGGGGGTCCCGCCGGTGGTCGTCAACCCAAGACTGTCTGCCCGTTCAGCAGGCGGGGCCGTGCCCGCCTGACTAGGGGATGAGATGTACGCAAGGTGGCTGCGGGTGCTAGGGCCGGGGTCGTTTAAGGCTGGGGTTTCATGGATTCCGGAGCTTGATTTTACGAAGGCGGGGCGGTGCGCCACACCGGCTCCCAAGAGTTCACGTTCGGGTATTGCAGGGCATCTGACAAGGGGTGAAGGGGCAAATCCAGGTTTGGGCTGGCCGATCGCCCGTCTCTTTAAGATGCTCTCGCGCTTCTGTTTCGGGGTGGGGATAGCTACCTTCCGCACCAGCGCGGGCACGCGCGATGTAGCCACAACGAAGGGTGAGCAGATGAACAACAAACCTGTAGTTGGGGGTAGGCGGCGAATCATGGCGGGGCTGGCGATGGTTGCCAGCCTTGGCCTGGCTCTCACCCCCGCCGTAACAGCCCAAGCCGAAGACCCCCCGATCCAGACCGAGATCGCGCTTGGCGCCGTTGGTGTCAAAGGCTGGGTTAGCCCGGTCGGTGAGAACGCGTTCGACTTTCAATCGGTCTGGACCGGCAATCCCAACGACGATGCCAGGTATTTCTCGGCCGATGGCAAGCAGTGGGTGAGGTACGGCGGTCTCCAGGATGCCAATATCGGTACCCTGCCCGGCTCACTCGACGGCAAGATTTACGGCACCCAGCGTCTCGAGGAGGATGGGGGCGAGTACATTCAGCGGGTCGAGCTCCCCGACCTCACGCCCG
>CAMCJC010000242.1 GCA_945875065.1 uncultured Propionibacteriaceae bacterium
TCGCGCTCGCGGTCGACGACTAGGCGGGTGGCCACTGACTGAACGCGGCCGGCCGACAGCTTCGGCATGACCTTCTTCCACAGCACCGGGGAGACCTCGTAACCGTAGAGGCGGTCGAGAATGCGGCGGGTCTCCTGCGCATCGACGAGATCGGCATCAAGGTCGCGCGGGTTGGCGACTGCCTCGGCGATGGCTGCGGGCGTGATCTCGTGGAAGACCATGCGGCGGGCCGGGACCTTCGGCTTGAGCTCCTCCAAGAGGTGCCAAGCGATGGCCTCACCCTCGCGGTCACCATCGGTTGCCAGGAGGAGTTCGTCGACTCCCCGCAGTTTGGCTTTGAGTTCACGGACGGTGGCGCGCTTGTCGGCGGCGACGACATATAGCGGTGCGAAGTTGTCCTCAATGTTGACCCCGGTGCGAGCCCACTTGGCGCCCTTGTACTTGGCGGGGACCTCGGCGGCGCCGATCGGCAGGTCGCGCACGTGGCCACGGCTGGACTCCACGATGTAGCCGTCGCCGAGGTACCCGGCGATCTTCGTAGCTTTCGTGGGCGACTCGACGATCACGAGCCGCTTCGGCTGGTCGGCCATTGTTCCTCCCTGTTTGGCGCATGGGAACAATAGCTCAACGCCTCGACAATTCCTTCGGAAGCAGTGCTCGGGTGGGGCCGAGCCGGGCTCGACCCCACCTGGACTAGGGGCATCACCGAAGCGACAGGATTAGGTTGAACAGTCCCTTGGTGACTCGGGTACCCATGTTGGCCTGGGAGGGGCAGCCGTCGCTGGGAATGCCGTACGCGTGAATCGCGAGGACCTGGTAGCTGTTGCTGTACACGGGCGAGCCGCTCTGCCCGAAGAAGGTGTCCTCGTCGTAGCAGAGGTTGTTGGGCAGGCTGCCGACGATGGAGCCGCCCATGCCCCACAGTTCGCCGACGCCCTTGTCACTGGGGTAGCCGCGGAGGCTGGTCTTGGTGCCGTCGAGCGAGGTCGACTGCCAGCGCATACCGAAGTAGCCGTTGGACGGGAAGGCGCGGTCGAGCTTGACGACACCCCAGTCAAGACGCACGTCCGCATGGTTGACGAAGGCCGTATCCGACCAGATCTGGGTCGCCTTGGCGGTGCCGAACGGGCGCTGCGTACCATTGGCGCCCGGGCTGTACTGGAGATCCCAGTTCCAGGTCTGGTCGCCGTAACGGTCGAAGACGCAGTGCCCGGCGGTGACGACGGTGTCGGGGGAGACTAGGAATCCGGTGCACTTATGGGCGCCGGCGGCGTCGTGGATGTAGACGATGGCGCTGTTGGGCGCGATGTTGGTGTCGGAGACGCGGATGCGTCCGTCATCGCCGTAGATGGCCTCGGGAACGTTCGGCAGCTGGGCGGCAAACGACCCTTCCTGCTCCACGGACTCGTGGCTCATGGCGGCGATGTAGCTGCTCGGCACGGGGACCTCCCCACCGGGCGCGGCACCGATGGGATGGATCTCGGGTGCGGCCTCCTCGGCGTTCGCCTGCGTCGGCAGCACGGCCCCGCCAGCCAGGAGGCTCCCGGCCACGAGGGCAGCCGCCAGCAGCTTGCGCTGGCCTAACCAGGACTTGGTTGACATCGGTTTCTCCTTAGGTATGGGTGGTTGACATCGCCGCCGGACTACCCGTCGGCCATGGTGAACTCCTGGGTCAGGGGCGCGTCGCCGTTGACCTCGACCTCGAACCGTTGCTCGCGGCGCGTGGTCATGTCGCACATGATCAGCAGGGCGTGTCGCCCCTGGGGCAGCCAGATGACGAACTTGCCGGCCTCGTCGGTGGTGTTGGCCTGCTCGGTGAAGCTCCCCTCTCGGTGCACGAGGCATGCGGCTAGGGGCGACCCGCCCGCGTCGAGAACCGTCCCGCTGACGCGAACTCCCTTGGGGGACGCCTGGGGCGAGTCCTCGTTGCTGACGGCCGACGGGCTCGCCGTGATTGCGGAGGGCGAGGCCGGATCGGCGGGAGTGGCGCAGGCCGCGAGGGTCGCGGCCGCGGCAATGGCAACCAGGACCGCACACGAAGAACGCAAAGAAACTGGCCAAAAGTTAAGGCCCCGGATCGTCATCGTCATTCCCTTCAGCACCATGTCGACATCCAGAACGTTAAGTACGGCCATCCATGGCAAGCAAATCGCCGATGTTCCAATGTTGCTTAGCGCCCGCAGGCGCGCTTTCCAACGCCAACAAGTCAGGCAACTGCGGACGTGGTCGAATATTTCCCAAGCCGCTCGGCTCGCGAGCGCCTAGCCGAGCGCCCGACGCCCCGACAGGGGGTCCTCAAGCCGGCACGAACGGGTCGGCACGGCTCCAGCAACACCGTCGTCGACCCCTACCAACCAGGACGATATTGAGCCTTCAACTTTCCGTTTGGGAATCCTACCGCCATCCGAACCCGGCCGTGGGCGTAGCTAAAAATCCGACCTCACCACGTCAGCGCCGACACGAAATATGTCGTCCCGATGGCCAGTCGATAATCCGTTTCCTAGACGCAATGCCGAGACCCGTGCTTAACATGAGGGCATGGGGAAGACATTCATCGGCGTCCTGGTGGTGGAGCACCAGCCGCGCGTCAGAACCGAGATCGTCCGCTCCATCGAGGCGATGCCCGGCATGGAGGTCGTCGGCGTCGCCGCCAACGGCCTCGAAGCTGTGCTCGCCACCAAGCGCTGCAAGCCCGACGTGGTCCTGATGGATCTTGAACTGCCCGTCATGGGCGGGTTCGAGGCGACCACCCGGCTGCGGAGCTCGGAGTGCCGCCCCAAGGTGATCGCATTCACCGAGTGCGACGACGACGAGCACTTCCACCTGGCCCTCCGGTCCGGGGTCTCCGGGTTCATCCTCAAAAGCGCCCACCGGGGCGAGGTCATGCATGCCATCCAGGAGGTGCACCGTGGCGAGGTCATGATTTCGCCACGCCTGATGACCCGGGTCATGTCCCGCTACGGGCCGATGCTGACACCATGCCAGGCTGTCGAGGCCCTACCCGAGCGTTCGAAACGACTCCTCGGCCTCATCGGCACCGGCATGAGCAACGAAGAGATTGCGGATCTGCTCCACCTGTCCCCCGTGACCGTAAAGGCGTACGTCTCCCGGCTGCTGCGCGCCCTCGGCGCCCGCGACCGTGCCCAGCTGGTGGTGATCGCCTTCAAGAACGGCTTGGCAGTCGCCTAGCCGAGCCGCGTCCGCACGCACGCGGTTCCCCGCCCCGGTCTGCTCCCAGAGGCCGGGGCGGACTTATTCAGACGTGAAGGTACTGCTCGGCCAAGGCTTGCCGTACCGCGGGCAGCGCCTCGGCGGCGACATCGGAGACCGGCTCGTCGAGGAGCTGAGCGACGGCCGCGATCACCTGTCCGACTGCGAGTTCCCCATCGAGCGCGCCCAGCACAGCTCCGGTGATGGTGGTCAGGCGCAGGCCGCGCAGCAGGCCGCTGCGTTGCCGCAGCACGAGGTATTCAGGGTCGGCGGCGCCGGGCCGGCCCGTCGTCTCAGCGACGACGTCGCTCAGGCGTGGAGCGAGGAGCAGCAGGTCGGGCTCCGGCAGGCGCGACATGCTGACCGCGTCACCGTGGCCTGAGAAGACGCCTCCCACCGGCTGAGCGACGGCATGCGGCCAGGATTCGCACCGCACCTCAGGGTTTTCGCGCCCAGAGTTGGTCAGCAGCAGCCAGCCAAGACCGACCTCCTCGATCCCGAGGCGGTCGAAATACGCCAGCCACTGGCGGTAGGCCGGAGCCCATTGGGGACTGCCGGCCAAGCCCGCATCGGTCAGCCACATCTCGATGTAGGCAAACTTGTCGAGCCGCTCGCGCTCCAGGGCGAACAGGTCGCAGCCGGAGCCCGACGTCCATGATGCCAAGCGCTCCTCCCACGGCTGGCCGCGCACGATCGCCCAGTTCGTCAGCAGTTGGAGGCTACCGCCATGGGTTAGATGCTCCGGTGCCTGAGCAACCACGGCCTCGACGAGGCCGTCGCCGCTGAACCCGGACTCCCGGTAGGTCAGACGCTCCCCCTCGGGTGGGCTCATGACGTACGGCGGGTTGGAGACGATTAGGTCGTAGCGCTCCGGGACCGGTTCGTAGAGGGAGCCTTCACGGAACTCGACGTCGACGCCGCTCAACTCTGCGGCAAACCGGGCGAACCTCAGGGCCCGCCGGTTGACGTCGGTCGCGACCACCCGTTCAGTGTGCTGGGCGAGATGGAAACTCTGGACGCCACTGCCAGTGCCGAGATCCAGCGCACGTGCGATCGGAGCGCGCATCGTGATCTGGGCCAACGTCACAGATGCCGACGAGGCTCCGAGCACGTAATCCGGCCGCATCTCCGCCACCTGGTGGTCGAGCCCAGGCGTTAGGTCGCTGACGAGCCAGCCCGATGCCCCGTCGTCCGACCCGTAGGGCCGCAGATCCGCAAGGGCGCGTACGTCATCGCCAACGACCGCGACGACCTCCCGCGCGACCAGCTCGGCCAGGCCGGCACCGAGCGCACGGGAGGCCACCGCTACGGAGACCTTGCGCTGCAAGAGGAACAAGAGGATCAGTGTCGCCAACTCGCCCTGATCGTCGCCCAACTCGGTCTCGGCCGGGATC
>CAMCJC010000243.1 GCA_945875065.1 uncultured Propionibacteriaceae bacterium
CGAGGCGGCCCAGGTGTTTGGTGTCCCGCTGCCACTCACGCAGGACTTTGACGTGCAGATTCAGGTGCACCGGGGTGCCGAGCAACCGGTTGATCTGGAGCCGCGCGGCGGTCCCGATCTCCCGCAGGCGCGATCCCTTGTGCCCGATGATGATGCCTTTCTGCGAGTCGCGCTCGACGACGATCGACGCGAAGACGTCGAGCAGCGGCTTGTCCTCGGGGCGATCGGGGCGCGGCACGATCTCGTCGAGCACCACCGCGATCGAGTGCGGCAGCTCGTCGCGAACCCCTTCCAGCGCCGCTTCACGGATGAACTCCGCGATCAGCGTCTCCTCGGGCTCATCGGTGACCTCGCCGTCCGGGTAGTACATGGGCCCCTCGGGCAGCAGCCGGATCAAGACGTTGCTGACGGTGTCCACCTGGTCGCCGGAGAGCGCCGAGCACGGCACGACATCGGCCCACTTGATGTCGAACTCCTCTGCCAGCGCGGAGATGTCAACGAGATGCTGCAGGGCGCGTTCCTTGCTCACTAGGTCGGTCTTGGTCGCCAGAGCGACCAGCTTCGGCCGGTTCGGCAGCGCCGCGACCTGCGAGACGATGTAGCGGTCACCGGGGCCGATCCGCTGATCGCACGGCAGACACACCCCGACGATGTCGACCTCCGACCAGGTCTCCCGCACGAGGTCGTTGAGGCGCTCACCCAACAGAGTGCGGGGCCTATGCAGCCCCGGTGTGTCGATGAGGATCAACTGCCCGTCGGGGCGGTTGACGATACCCCGCACCACATGCCGGGTGGTCTGCGGTTTCGACGACGCGATCGCGATCTTCTGCCCCACTAAAGCATTGGTCAGCGTCGACTTGCCCGCGTTGGGGCGGCCGACGAAACAGGCGAATCCGGAGTGGAAGGCGTCAGTCATCGGTTTCCTCACTTTGATCCGTGTCCCCTGGCGGGGCGAGCCTGACCAGGACCGTGCCGATCTGGTGGCGGCGCCCGACGGCACGGTCGGCGACCATCTCGATCCCCTCGTGCACGACTCGCGAGCCCGTAATTGGCACGACGTTCAGCAACTTCGCCATCAGACCACCGACGGTGCCGACGTCGTCATCCTCTAGGGAAATGCCGAACAGCTCACCCAGTTCGTCCACCGGCAGGCGCGATGAGACGCGGTACCGGCCAGCCTCTGGCAACTCGGCTACCGCCGGAATCTCGTGGTCGTATTCGTCCACGATCTCCCCCACGATCTCCTCGACGATGTCCTCCATCGTGCAGAGCCCCGCGGTTCCCCCGAATTCGTCGATGACGATCACGAGGTGGCTGTGACGCAACTGCATGTCCCGCAGCAGCTCCGACGCGGGCTTGGAGTCAGGCACAAAAGTCGCCGGCCGCATTAGGCTGCCCACGGTCTCCCCGCGCTCAGCGTCGGGAGCGTCGTAGATGCGTCTAGTCACATCCTTGAGGTAGACGACCCCAAGAACATCATCGATGCCGCCGTCACCGACGACTGGGATTCGCGAGAAGCCCGAGCGCAGGGCCAGGGAAAGCAGCTGCCTAAGGGTCCGATCGCGCGGCACCCAGACCATGTCGGTCCGGGGCACCATGACCTCTTTGACGAGCGTGTCCCCGAACTCGAAGACTGAGTGGATCATCTTCGACTCGCGCGCCTCAATCACGTCCTGCGAGGCGGCCATGTTCACCAAGTCGCGGAGCTCCGCCTCGGAGGCGAACGGACCGTCGGTAAAGCCCCGGCCAGGTGTGATGGCGTTGCCGAGCGCGATCATCAACTGCGCTACCGGCCCAAGCACCGTTGTCAGCATCGAGACGAGGGGGGCTGAGACGCGCATCAGCCCCTCGGTGTGTTGCCGCCCAAGGGTGCGCGGTGCCACCCCCCACAAGATGAAGAACACCACCAGCAGGATCCCGATCAGCAGCGCCAGGCCGCCGGGGGTCCCACCGATGTGCACGAACACCACCAGCGCGACCAACGCCATGCTGGAGGCCTCCAGGAACATGCGGGTGAACATCACCGCGTTGATCGAGGGAGCCGGATCGGATGCGATCATCCTAATCCGCTCGGCACCCGGGGCTCCGGCCTCGACCAGGGTCTCGGCGCGGGCGCGCGAGAACCCGGCGAGGGCCGTCTCGACTGCGACCAGGAACGAAGCGATGAGAGCGCACCCTAGTGCGACCGCAAGGTCCAGCCAGTGGGACTGTGGCATCAGGAGATGATCACCTTTGCTCAGGCAACGTCAGGTCGGGTCAGTCTAGCCACACCTCAGCCGCGATGCTCGGGGCGGGCCAGGTCCCACGCGGCAATGATCCGGTCATTCAGGCCGAACATGATGGCTTTCTCCTCGGGCTCGGCGTGGTCATGGCCGAGCAGGTGCAGCAGCCCGTGGATCAGCAGGTACTCCGCCTCCGCCTCGGGGTCCCGGCCGTTTTCGGCCGCCTGCCTGGCCGTGACCTGGGGGCACAAGACGATGTCGCCGAGCAGCCCGAGCGGCGGCTCCTCGCCTTCCGCGGGGGCGCGAAGCTCGTCCATGGGAAAGCTCATGACATCGGTCGGACCGGGCAGGTCCATAAACCTGATGTGGTATTCCTCCATGGTCTTCTCATCGACCAAAAGGATCGACAGGTCCGCCTGCGGGTGGATGCGGAGCTTCTCCAGGGCGAACCGGGCCAGTGCCACGAGCCCGAGTTCATCGGTCTGCATCCCAGACTCGTTGTTGATGTCGATCATCGGTTCTCCCGTCGAACGGTGTCGAACCGATCGTAGGCCGCGACGATCTGCCCGACCAGTTTGTGACGCACCACGTCGCGTGCCGTGAGCGTGCAAAAGGCGATGTCGTCGACGCCGTCTAGGATCTCGGTGACCTGCCTGAGGCCGCTGCGGACTCCACCAGGGAGGTCGACCTGCGTGACATCGCCCGTCACGACCACCTTCGACCCGAAACCGAGCCGGGTCAGGAACATCTTCATCTGCTCGCCCGAGGTGTTCTGGGCTTCGTCGAGGATGATGAACGCGTCGTTGAGGGTACGGCCCCGCATGTAGGCAAGCGGCGCGACCTCGATCGTGCCGGAGGTCAGGAGCTTCGGCACGGCATCGGAGTCGACCATGTCGTGGAGCGCATCGTAGAGGGGACGCAGATACGGGTCGATCTTGTCCGACAGCGTGCCGGGCAGGAACCCCAGCTTCTCCCCCGCCTCGATCGCGGGGCGCGTCAGGATGATGCGGCTCACCTGTCTGGCCTGGAGCGCCTGAACCGCCTTCGCCATCGCGAGATAGGTCTTCCCGGTGCCGGCCGGGCCGATCCCGAAGACGACGGTGTGGCGGTCGATCGCGTCGACGTACCGCTTCTGGTTCAGTGTCTTGGGTCGGACCGTGCGGCCGCGCGTAGAGATGATGTCGGTGGTAAGGACCTCGGAGGGTTTGACGTCCTCCAAGGCCAACCCGATGACCCGCTCAACGACTTCCTCGGTCAGGCCCTGCCCGGTGCGGACGATAGTGATGAGTTCGGTGACCACCTCGACGGCGTCGGTGACATCGGACGGCAGCCCCGTGACCGTGACCTGGTGGCCGCGCACGTGCAGGTCAGCGGCCAGCCCGGCCTCCAGGACTCGCAGGAACGAGTCGGCGGGCCCCAGCAGCGACACCATGTCCAGGGAGGCCGGGACCTGGATGACTCGCTCCGCGCGGGGGTCAGTTGTAGACATTCATACCTCTCTTCGGCCAATCTGGCCGCGAGTCTAGCCGCAGGGAGTTTGCCAACTCTCCGGGAACGGTTATCATTACGAGGCCCGTTTGAAGTAAAGGAACCTTTCATGGCCGTCCCGAAGCGCAAGATGTCCCGCTCCAACACCCGCTCGCGCCGCGCGCAGTGGAAGGTCACGTTCACCGATCTCGTGCCGATCCGCGTCGGTGGCGAGACTTTTAACGTTCCCCGCCGCCTAGTCCGCGCTTACGCTTCGGGGGCGCTCAGCGTCGACGATCTGCGTCACTGAGCCCTAGAAATCTTCGCTCGGCTCCTCATCGGTGATGATATGCATCGCGGCTTCCTCAGCCGAGGCCGCGCCACCCGCGAAGCCGACATCGACGCCGAGGGTATCCTCGCCGCCGGAACCTTGAACCGCCATCAGCCGACCGGCCCGTTCCTTCCCGACTTGGCGATCCTCGCCGTCGGCATTCCAAGAACGCTCCTGGCCGGCAGGTTCAGGTTCCTCCTGCCGGATGCGTTGCTCTATGCTCTCCCCTTGCCACATCTCGGCGGGCGTATTGCCGAAGCCCTGGGCGGGTGACCACCGCTCCGGGGTGGTATAGCCCTCATCCAGCACATCGTCAACGCCGCGATCAACAAGGGAGTCCCCCTCCTGCAGCTGGTCGAGCTGTTCGGAGCGACTGGTCTCAATTTCGAAGTCGACGTTGTCTTCCATGAGCCAATAGTGCCACCACTACACGTTTCGGACCAGATGCCGATCGGGCAATAGACTGGGACGAGTGAATTCCCGACGCGGCAACTACGACCTGTTGGTCACGCTCTTCGTGGCGCTCCTGCTGATCTCGAACATCGCGGCGACCAAGCTGATCGCCTTCGGGCCACAAT
>CAMCJC010000244.1 GCA_945875065.1 uncultured Propionibacteriaceae bacterium
CAACACCATCTTTAGCCCTACACGCACCAAGGCCTGGTCATCAACCAGCAGCACCCGCACCGTCATTCTTCTTCCTCACGCGTTGGGAGCATCGCGACCACTTGAAATCCGCTGTCCCCAGGCCCGGCCGTCAGCGTACCGCCGCAGGCGATGGCCCGCTCCCGCATACCGGCCAAGCCGAAGCCGCCATGAAGGACCTCCCCCTTGCCGTGTCCGTCATCGGTGACCTCAACGCGCAGGTCGCCTTCACCATAGGTCAGCGCAACCTGCACCGCAGAAACTGCGACGGCATGCTTGCGAATATTGGTCAGGGCTTCCTGGATGATCCTGTAGGCCGCGAGTTCGACCTGTAGCGGCAGCTGGATCGGTTCCCCCACTACGTCGAGTCTTGCGGGGAGTTGGGACTGCTCCAGCAACTTCGGCAGCGAGTCCAGTCGAGGTTGCGGCGAGTGCGCCGTCTCATCGGAACGCAGCACACCGAGTAGGTCACGTAGCTGGGCGAGAGCGGATCGGCTAGTTTCACGCACCTGCTCAATAGCTTCAGCCGCCTGGTCCGGTTGGCTGCGCAGTTGCAGGGCAGCCCCGTCGGAGAGCACCACGACGACGCTGAGGCTATGGGCGAGGATGTCGTGGAGTTCCCGAGCGATGCGGGTTCGCTCGTTGGCGGCGGCGACCGCATCCCGCAGTTCGCGTTCGCGATCCAACTGGGCGACCCGCTCGGCAAGAGCCTCGATACGTTCCCGGCGGCCCCGCGCGACTACTCCCCAGGTGGCGGCGAGGAGCACCAGCAGCACCGGCCAGGCGATGTCCTTAGGTCGAAGTTCCCCACTGATTGGCATCCCCCCGGCGACCCCTGCCCACACGGCCGCGGCGGCCATAGCGGGAAGCCAGATCGGCAAGCCGTGACGACTCGCTACCTGGTAGACGGCTGGCAGCATCAGCAGATCGATGGGCAGCAACGTCAGCCCGCCGGAGATCACTGCCAGCACCACCTGGAGCACGGCTGCTGCGAGCACCACCAGATACGAGGCAAGGGGCGCGCGTCGACGGAACAGGAACCCAGCCACCATGACGACGGCGGTAACGGCAATGCCCAGCAAGACCCAGGGCCCTGCGGGGGCGCTGTAGAGAAGCAGCGGGAAGTTGTATACGAACAGTACGAACGCAGCCATGCAGTCCGTCACGAGGGGCGGTACTTTCCAACGGCTTAACAATCGCACGCCCCCACCCTACGAGTCGCTGCCGTCGTCCTGCGGCCTAGCCCGGTGCACGATAAACCGCTGCTTCGCCCGATCCTCAGACTCGACGTCGGCGGCTAGGGCATGGACCAGCTGGCGTCGGTATTGGATGCAACGCTCCGAATGCACAAAAACGTAAAGGCCGTCGCCCCCGGGATGAGGGGTCCCGGGGGCGACGGTTTATCGGTCAGTTGCCGGTATCAGGCAGATTCGGCTTAACCTTCGGGGCCTGCGGCGTCAGCACGACGTCCTTGTGGTCATCGTTGTCAGTCGCAGTCTTGGTGGTGTCCTCGCCGGCGGCCGGCGGGGTCTTCGGCAGCGGGTTGGTCTCCGGGGTCTCACCCGGGGCCGGGGCCACGTAGCCGACGTTGCGGACCACGCCCTGAGCCGACTCGCCAACCTTGACGACGACCGTCACCGGCTTACCGGACTCCCCGACCTTGAGGACCGCGTCGCTGGTGCAGACGGGGGCCTTCGGGTTGGAGGCGTCACAGGTGTAGCCCTCGCCCGAGATCGAGACGAGCTCGAGGTGCTCCGGCAGGACGTCCGTGACGGACCAGCCGGGCAGGGCGTTGACGGGGCCGCGGTTCGAGGGGGTCAGGGTGTAGGTGATCAAGTCACCGACCTTGACGGCCTCCGAGCCGGAACGGTCCTTCTTCAGCACCAGGTTGATCTTGACCAGGCCGGCGTCGATCGTCGGATCGTCGGTCTTGCCGGGCTCGGTCAGGTTCTCGCCCTTGATCGGGGTCTTGACGCTGACCGCACCATCGGCCGCGGGATCGGAGTCGGTGGCGTCGTCACCCTGGTTCTGCCCGGTGAAGGTCGCGCCCTCGGGTGCGATGAACGTCACCTGGTAGTCCCGGTTGGGCAGCAGATCCTTGAAGAAGTAGAAGCCGCCTTCGTCGGTAACGGTCTCGCCGACGACGTTGCCGTCCTGGTCCTTGAGCGTCACCTTGATGCCGCCCACTGGCTTCTCCTCGGCATCCTGTTGGCCGTCGCGGTCGACATCCACCCACACGTAGTCACCGATCGAAACCTTGCCCGGGTTGACGGGCTCGTCATCGTCGTTGTCGCTGGGGGTGCCAGGCGGCGGGTTCTTGCCCGGGTTCGGGTCCAGCGGGATGATCTCGGGGGTCTCGTTCGGGGCCGGCGAGATGTAGGCGATGTTGTTCAGGCCGTTGACGAACGACTCCAGCGGGAGCACCTCGTCGACCTTCGCGACAACCTTCAGCACCGGGCCGTCCTGGCCGGCCTTGATGCCCTGCTCGGCGGTGCAGACGGTGCCGTCGCACTTGTAACCTTCGCCGGTCATCGAGACCAGGGTCAGGCCCTCGGGCAGAACCTCGGTGATCGTCCAGCCCGGCAGCGAGTCGACGGGGCCGTCGTTGTGCGGGGTCAGGTTGAATGTGATCTCGTCGCCGCCGTACACGACGGACTTGGAGTTCTCGTCGAGGGTCTTGACCAGCTTCAGGTTCAGCTTCACCAGGCCGGCATCCAGAGTTGGGTTGTCGGTCTTGTCCGGGGCGCCGGCACCGTTGGTGCCCGCGGCCGGGGCGGTGAAGGAGATCATGCCCTTGGCGTCGACATCCGAGTCGGCCCTGTCGTCGCCGGCGTCCTGCTTGGTCCAGGTGGCGCCGTCGGGGGCGGTGAACTGAAGCTGGTGCTTCGCGCCGGGGATCAGGTTATTGAACCAGTAGTAGCCGGCTTCATTGGTGCGGGTCTCCGTAACGAGCTTGCCGTTCGCGTCGAGCAGCACGACCTTGACACCCGAAACGGGGGTTTCGACCTTCGCGTCGCCCTGGAGGCCGTCGCGGTTGACGTCGAGCCAAACGTAGTCGCCGACCGAGACACGCGACTCAGTGGTCACATCAGCCGAAGCGTCGTTGTCCGTCGGGGTGGACGGGGTGTCGACGTCGGTGTTGGTCGGATCCTTGGGCTCCGGCTTGGTCAGCGGGTTGGTCTCGGGCAGGGCGTCCTTCGGGTTCGGGGACACGTACGCCAGGTTTCGGATGACGCCGTTGAAGTCAGCGACAACCTCCGCCTTGACGGTGATCGTCTTGCCGGTCGCGCCGGCCTTCAAAACCGCGTCGTTGACGCAGGTCAGGGTATCGACCTCACACTTGTAGCCCTCACCCGTGATCTCGGTGGCGCGGAGCGCCTTCGGGAGCAGGTCGGTGACGGACCAACCAGCGATCGCGTCAGCCGGGCCCTCGTTACGGGGGGTGAGTTCGAAGGTCACGACGTCACCGACGTGGACGGTGGCGGCGTTGACGACGGACTTGGCGAGCACAAGGTTGTACTTGATCAGGCCCGCGTCGAGGGTCGGGTTGTCAGCCTTGTTCGGGCCAACCTCGTTCTTGCCGGCTCCCGGGGCGTTGAACGACAGCGCGCCGTTCTCGTCGACGTCGGAGTTCTTCGCGTCGTCGCCACCGGAGACCTTGTGCGTGGTCCACTTGGCACCCTCGGGGGCGGTGAACTGCAGCTTGTAGGCCGCACCGGGGATCAGATCGCGGAAGTTGTAGTAGCCGTCAGCATCCGTGGCGGTCTCGGAAACCTTCGCGCCGTCGGCGGTGGTCAGGACCACCTTGACGCCGGCAACGCGCTGTTCGCCATCGCTCTGGAGTCCGTCGCGGTTCGAATCGAACCAGACGTAGTCACCGATGGAGACCTTGCCGGGCTTGATGGGCTCGTCATCGTCGTTGTCGGTGGGGGTGCCGGGCGGCGGGTTCTTGCCCGGGTCCGGGCCGAGCGGCACGGTCTCGGGGGCGTCGGTCGGCGCCGGGGCGACGTAGGCGACGTTGGTCAGGCCCGCATCGAACGAGGCCAGCGGCAGCTTCTCAGCGACGGTGGCGACGACCTTGATGACGTGGCCGTCAGCGCCAGCCTTCAGCGGGGCGGCGGCGGTGCAGATGCCATTCTCGCAGGTGTAGCCCTCACCGGACATGGACTTGAGGCTCAGCCCCTCGGGCAGGACCTCGGTGACGCTCCAGCCGGCGAGTGCATCGACCGGGCCGTCGTTGTGCGGGGTCAGGTTGAAGGTGACCTCGTCACCGCCGTAGACGACGGACTTCGACGACGCGTCGAGCGTCTTGGTCAGGCGCAGGTTGTACTTGATCAAGCCCGCGTCGAGGGTCGGGTTGTCGGCCTTGTTCGGGCCGATCTGGTTGTTGCCGGCCGCAGGGGCGGTGAACGAGATCATGCCAGCCTCGTCGACGTCCGAGTCGGTGGCGTCGTCGCCCTGGTCCTTGGTGGTCCAGGTGGCGCCCTCAGGGAGAGTGAACTTCAGCTGGTAGTCCTGGCCGGAGGTCAGGTTCTTGAAGTTGTAGTAGCCATCCTCGCCGGTGGTGGTGGTCTC
>CAMCJC010000245.1 GCA_945875065.1 uncultured Propionibacteriaceae bacterium
GTCGATCGTGCCGTTGAACTCCTGGAAAATCTGGCCGTAGTCCTTGCCGACGATGTTGGTCAGCACATTGAGGCGGCCGCGGTGGGGCATGCCGATGCACACTTCGTCGAGGCCATCGGTCGCCGCCAGCTGACACACCTCGTCCAGCAGCACGATGACGGACTCGCCGCCTTCGAGAGAGAACCGCTTCTGCCCGACGAACTTGGTTTGCAGGAACGTTTCGAAGACCTCTGCCTCGTTGAGTTTGCTGAGGGCGTGCATGTGCTCTTCGTGGCTAAGCGACTGGCGGGGCACCTCAATGCGCTCCTGGAACCACTCGCGCTGCCTCGGGTCGGCAATGTGCATGTACTCGACGGAGAGCGTGCGGCAGTACGAGTCCTGAAGGATGTTGAGGATGTCCCGAAGCGGCAGGTACGACCGCCTCTGCGCACCGAATGTGCCGACGGCGAACTCCCGGTCCAGGTCCCAGATGGACAGTCCGTGGGTTTCCAGGCGCAGGTCCTCGTGGGATCGCTGCCGATACTCCAGGGGGTCGGTGTTGGCGACGAGGTGACCGACCGAGCGGTAGGCGTTGATGAGTTCCAGGACGCGACCCTGCTTGGTAACTTGGCTCGCCCGATGCGCGGAGACGTCCTGGCTCCACCGCAGCGGCTCGTAGGGGATGCGAAGCGCCTCGAAGATTTGATCGTAGAAGCGGTCCTCGCCGAGCAGGAGCCCGTGCAGGACTTTCAGGAACTCGCCGGACTGGGCGCCTTGGATGACTCGGTGGTCGTAGGTGGAGGTGAGAGTGGTGACCTTCGAAACCCCGAGATCGGTGATTCGGGAGATGGAGGTTCCTTGGAACTCGGCCGGGTAGTCGATGTTGCCGACGCCGAGGATCATGCCCTGGCCGGTCATCAGCCTGGGAACCGAGTGGTTGGTTCCGATGCCGCCCGGGTTGGTGATGGTCGCCGTCGTGCCAGCGAAATCCTCGACTGTGAGAGCTCCGCCCCTGGCACGGGTAATCAGCTTCTCGTAGTCCGACCAGAACTGCGCGAAGTCGAGTTCCTCGCAGCCCTTGATGCTGGGAACCATCAGTTGGCGCGTGCCGTCTGGACGTTTCAGGTCGATCGCGATGCCGAGGTTGATCGTGGGATTCTCTATGAGAGTCGGCTTGCCATTGACGACGTCGTAGGCGTTGTTCATGGCAGGCATGGCTTTGAGGGCTTGCACCATGGCATAGGCGATGAGGTGGGTGAAGCTGATCTTGCCGCCCTTGGAGGTGCTGAGGAAACTGTTGATGACGGTCCGCTGATCGATCACGAGCTTCATCGGCACGGAACGTACGGATGTCGCCGTTGGCACCGACAGCGATGCATCCATGTTCTTGGCGGTACGCATCGGCGCGCCGCGCAGTACGGTCAGCTTCGGCTCGGATTTTTCCTTCTCGGTCCGCAGCGATGGGCTGGGGGCGTTGGCGGACAAGCCCGCGCCCGTGCCCGGCGAGGCGGGAGTCTCCGTGGTGGCCGTAGCTTTCGACTCGACGGTGGGAACGTGCCCAGTCGGCCTGGTTGCGGGCCGTTCGGCGGTGGTTGGTTGAGTCGTCGGCGGCTCGGCAACCGCAGGTTGAGGGGCGGAGGAGAAAAACTCTCGCCAGGAAGCGTCGACCGAGCTGGGATCCTTCTCCCACCGCTCGCGCATCTCATCGATCAGCCACGAATTGGCTCCGAACTCGCTGGATTTAGGATTCGACATCATCGGCAGTGGCCAGTGCCACGTTCCCCTTTTCGTGAGAGTCCACTACGGGGCGAGAAGGCTTCGTCGCCCGCACCCAGCCTAGCGAACGTTTCAGGCGCCGGTGGTGGTTTGCGTGCGAGACGTGGCGCGCCACGCTAGCCCGCCGACGAACCCGGTCAAGGCGACCAACAACAGGTTCCTGCCCACCAGCGAGGCGGTCTCCAAACCACCGCCGTTGGGTACGCCCATGATGCCGAGGGTCGCCCATGGGTAGGTGTACTGGGTGAGGATCGCGACCACCAAGAACGCGACCGCGGTGACGAACAGAGGCCGTTTCAGCCACGGTTTGGTCGGTAGCGCCATCAAGGCGGCCAGTGGACCGGCGAGCCACTGGACGTACTGCGTCGACAGCGTTTTGTTGGCGATGATGGTCATCAGGACGATCGTCAGTACGCTCAGGAGGATGGCCTGCGGCAGCAGTTCCGAGCTTCGCAGTTTCAGCGTTCGCCAGGCCAACAGCAGGGTCAAGACGATCGACGTGACGGTCAACACCGTAGAGACCCGGAGGAGGTTCTCGGTAGCGGGTCCGAACAGTTCGATCGCGTTGTACTCGCTGAGCCCCATCCGCCAGCTCGGGTCGTTGGTCCAGGTCCGGAGCACTTGGATCGGGGTGGCGGGAACAGATTCCATCTGCAAGCCGCGCTTCGACTGCCACTGCAGCGGGGAGACTGAGCGGTCCCACCCGCCGATCAGCAGCGACGCTAGGCCGAGCCCGAACCCGGCCACCGCGAAGCCGATTACGCGCGCCCGTCCTGAGCCCGGCTTCAGAGGGTTCGGGGCGGCCATGGGGAAGATGAGTAGCGCCGGCCAGAGCTTGATTCCGGCGCCGAGGCCAACGAGCGCGCCGGACAGGTGCGGGTGGCGCACCAGGTAGAGGCACGCAAGTGCGACCGCTGCCGCCGTCAGCATGTCAAACCGGAACCACACGATGGGGCCGCAGGCACCTATGTACAAGATCCAAAACAGGCAGGCCCGAACGGAGCCGTGCACGAACATCGCCATCGCGACGACAGCATCCAGCGCCAGCATCGCCAATGCGAACACTGGCAACCAGGTGGCGTAGGCGTGAGCGCGCTGCGGCATCGCCACCAGGAACCACAGCACGAGCCCAACGACGATTGGCGCGCCGAATCCAACGGCGGACCAGAGGCTGCGTCCGCGGGCGTGCAAGAGGGAACCGGTAACGAGCGCCAATGTCAGGAGCACGATCAGCGTGATTAGCAGCCAGAGCGGCAGCGGCACCCCGAGGGTGTAAAGCCCCTGGAGGAACCAGACGGCCGGGAGCGGATACTCCGTCATGACCCCGGGGCCCGACAGGGCGGCCGAACATTCTGGGTTGGCGATGCCGTCGCCGAAGAGGCACCAGAGCCAATAGCCGTAGTATGAGACGTCGTTTTGGACGAAGTTGACCTCAGGGATGCGCCAGAACCACACGTTGAGCGCTCGGGAGGCAAGGAAGGTTGCGACAAGGACCACGCCCCAGGCCCCGCGATTCTTCGAGGGCATGGAATCCGGCGTGGGATGAGTCAAAACTGACCCCTTGGGTGAGTCGGGGAGTTCATGGCGATGTCTCAGCGCCCCCGCGAGGATTCGAACCTCGGCTCCCGCCTCCGGAGGGCGGTGCTCTATCCCCTGAGCTACGGGGGCTGGACTGCGCGAGCGTTAGTCGCGACCTGGAACAGGGTAGCAAACTCGAGCGACAACGCCACTTAGCCGTCCCGCGCGAGCCGTGCGCGTCGTCGCCGCGCGGGCTCTGGCAATCTTGCCGCCATGACTCACACCCATATCGCCGGCTCGATCCATGCCGATGTCGCGCAGGGCGGGCCGCAGTGGCTGACGCTCCCAGAACACTGCAACACGCTGCGAGACGAGCTGTGGCCGCAGGGCACTGTCCGGGATGCCGCTGGCCGGCTGACGATCGCTGGGGTGAGTTGCACCGATATCGCCGCGGAGTTCGGCACCCCGACCTATCTGGTAGACGAGGCGGACTTTCGACGTCGCGCCCGCGAGTTCAGAGACGCCTTCGCCGGCTGGGACGTCTACTACGCCGGCAAAGCCCTACTAACCCGGGCCATCGCTCGCTGGGCAGCCGAGGAGGGGCTCGGGCTCGACGTGACCACCATGGGGGAGATGCGCATCGCCTTAGCCGGCGGCATGCCGGCCGCCAGGCTCGGTTTCCACGGCAACAACAAGTCTGCTGAGGAACTCCGCTTCGCCCTCGAACAGGGCGTGGGACGGATCATCGTCGATTCGTTTCACGAGATCGACCGCTTGGAGACGGCGTGCCGCGAACTGGGGGGCGTAGCGCAAGTCATGGTTCGGGTCACCACCGGCGTTGAGGCCCACACCCACGAGTACATCGCCACGGCGCACGAGGATCAGAAGTTCGGTCTGTCGATCCTCGGCGGTCACGCTCTGGCGGGCCTGGTCCGCTGCCAGTCGTCACCCTATCTGGAACTGCGCGGGATCCACTCCCACATTGGCTCACAGATTTTCGAGACCCACGGCTTTGAGGTCGCGATCCGGCGGACGCTGCGGCTGGCCCAGCAGTTCCGCCAGGCCACTGGTGTAGAACTCGCCGAACTGGATCTCGGCGGCGGATTCGGCATCGCGTACACGGAGGCCGACTCCCCGAAACCTACCGCGGAGCTTGCAGCGGCATTCGAGGAGATCCTGGAACACGAGTGTCGAGGCTTCGACCTGGCACGCCCGAAGTGCAGCATCGAACCGGGTCGTGCCATCTGCGGTCCTGCCGGCGTAGCCGTTTACGAGGTCGGGACCGTGAAGTTCGTGGAATTGGAAGGCGGACGGACGCG
>CAMCJC010000246.1 GCA_945875065.1 uncultured Propionibacteriaceae bacterium
TGGATCCCGAGGGTCGGGACTGACGTGTGATGAGTAGGATGCCCGTCACCGTGGGGCGGAACGACGTTCGTTAGTCTGAGCACATGGCATCTGAGATTAGCGCGACTACGCGCACCGAGACTGACTCCATGGGCACCGTCGAGGTCGCCTCTGACCGCTACTGGGGCGCTCAGACACAGCGCTCCCTGACAAACTTCGACATCGGCCGGGAGACCTTCGTGCTCACCCGCCCGCTCATCAAGGCCATGGGCGTGCTTAAGAAGTCTGCCGCCCTGGCCAACGGCGAGCTCGGCGAGCTGCCCACCGACATCGCCGGGCTCATCGCCAAGGCTGCCGACGAGGTCATCTCCGGCGAGCTCGACTCCCACTTCCCGCTCGTCGTCTTCCAGACCGGTTCGGGCACCCAGTCGAACATGAACTCGAACGAGGTCATCTCCAACCGCGCGATCGAGCTGGCCGGCGGCGTCATGGGATCCAAAGCACCCGTCCACCCCAACGACCACGTCAACCGCGGCCAGTCCTCCAATGACACCTTCCCGACCGCCATGCACATCGCGGTCGTCGACGAGCTCCAGCGCATGTACCCGCGTGTCGAGCAGCTGCGAAACACCCTCGACGCCAAGGCCAAGGAGTACGCCGAGGTGGTCATGGTGGGCCGCACGCACCTGCAGGACGCCACGCCGATCACCCTCGGCCAGGTCATCTCCGGCTGGGTCGCCCAGATCGACTTCGCCCTCGACGGGATCCGATACGCCGACTCCCGCGCCCGTGAGCTCGCCATCGGCGGCACCGCCGTCGGCACCGGCCTCAACGCCCATCCGAGCTTCGGCACCCTGACCGCCGCGAAGGTCTCCGAGGAGGTCGGGGTCGAGTTCACCCAGGCCGACAACCTCTTCGCCGCCCTGGGCGCGCACGACGCCCTGGTCCTGGTCTCCGGCGCCCTGCGCGTGCTGGCCGACGCCCTGATGAAGATCGCCAACGACGTGCGCTGGTACGCCTCCGGCCCTCGCAACGGCATCGGCGAGCTCATCATCCCGGAGAACGAGCCCGGCTCGTCGATCATGCCCGGTAAGGTCAACCCGACCCAGTGCGAGGCCATGACGATGGTCGCCACGAAGGTCTTCGGCAACGACGCGACGGTCGGCTTTGCCGGGAGCCAGGGCAACTTCCAGCTCAACGTCTTCAAGCCGGTCATGGCTTGGTGCGTGCTGGAGTCGATCCAGCTGCTGGGCGACACCTGCGTCTCCTTCGACACCAACTGCGCCTACGGCATCGAGCCCAACTACGACAAGATCAAGGCGAACCTGGACTCCAACCTCATGCAGGTAACCGCCCTCAACCGCCACATCGGCTACGACAAGGCGTCCAAGATCGCCAAGAACGCCCACCAGAAGGGCCTGTCGCTGCGGGAGTCCGCACTCGAGCTCGGCTACGTCACTGACGAGGAGTTCGACGCCTGGGTCGTGCCGATGGACATGACCCACCCCTCCGCCGCCCAGTGAGACGCGACCCGCGCACCTGACGCACAGGACCGTCCGGACCAGATGACCGGCACCCGCCAACCCAGCCCGGGGTGGCGGGCGTCGGCGTCGTATGCCCATGGTCGGTCCGCCTGGTGACGGCGGCCGTCGGCACCGGGCACACTGGGGGCCGGCACCAGCACACCGGGCCGCCGTCGACGGCACCGGAGACGACCAAGGAGAGCCCATGATGACAAGCGGTCTGCGATCTGCTCTGACCGTCGTCGGCGCGATGGCCCTGTGCTGCGGCGCCCTGACAGGCTGTGGCGGGGGAACCGAAGCTGCTCGGCCTGCCGCGTCTGCCGAGACCACCCGGTCCACGGCGTCCCAGGCGCCCGCCGCGCAGGAGGGCCAGGCCTCCACCATCGTCATCGACGTGCGCAGCCCCGAGGAATACGCCGCCGGCCACATCAAGGGTGCGGTCAACATCGATTTCAACGCGGATGACTTCGGCGAGCAGATCGCCGCCCTCGACCCGGGTGCCTCGTACGCGGTCTACTGCCGCAGCGGCAACCGCTCCGCGCAGGCCGTGAAGCAGATGCGCGCGGCGGGACTGAACGATGTCGCCGACGCCGGGGCGATGTCCGAGGCGAGCGAGAGCCTGGGCAAGCCCGTCGTAACCGAGTGAGCGGCACCGCCATGTTCCCCAGCCGCACATGCCGAAGACGGCGACGCGCGTATCCGGCCCCGTGGAGGAGCAGGCCATAAAGCCCGCGCACGGCAGCGAGCGGTCGCCTCGACGGAGAACGAGACCGGGAGGCGGCAGATGAAGTCCTCGCTCGCGGTGAACCCGGGAATAGCCGCCGGGCCCCTCAGCTTGGCGTGGTGGGTACGTCCGCAGCTGCCAGGTGATTCCCGGCAGGTTCGCCTTCTTGGTCATCACATGACCTTCCCCGCCACCGATGCCGGCCTATCGGGTCAGAAATACCGTTTCGCGGACAGGCCCCGGTAACGTGATAAAACTCAGGATGTAGGCTTGGGTCATGTCAGCGGTTGGGCGGGTTACTCAGCTTGTCTTTGAGTGCGGTGATCCTCATCGTGCGGCTGCTTTTTGGCGTCAGGTTCTTGATCTTCCACCTGCTACGGGGGATGGGGATTGGGTCACGCTTGTTTGGGATCCGGTTGGGCGGCTTTCTTTTCATCGCGTTGAGGGGTATAAGCGGCCGCGGTGGTCGGAGGGTCGAGGGGATCAGCAGGCGCATTTTGATCTTCTTGTGGAGGATCTCGGCGAGGCGTGTGAACGGGTTGAGGCTGCTGGGGCGGAGCCGCTTACCGCGGTGATGGATCCTGGGGCCAAGGCGTGGCGTATTTACGCGGATCCTGAGGGCCATCCGTTCTGTCTGGTCTCTGTTCCCGAATAGCCGCGAGCTGCCGCAAATGGTGGCAGGCAGGTCTGCTGCGGGGACGGCTTGGGTCGTCGTCCAGCGCCTAGAAGACGGGCCTCGGACTTGGCTCGGATGACGGTGGCCGTCGATGTCGTGGGGCCTAGAGCCCTACCCGAACTGAGCCGGATTCCTCCTCGCCGTTGTCGCAAGGATGGCTAGCTTTGCGGACCGCAGCAGACCCCTGTCTGGCTACTTTTCTCCTGTAGGACAACGGGTTGACTCCGAGGATAGCGGTGAACTGACGTGCGGCATGACCGCGACTGCGCCAGCCAACCTGAACCATGGCCATACCGATGGGAAGGTCGGTTTCCCGTAGAAGGCGGGCTAACCGATGGGTTCGCACGTGGGACAGGTACTGCATGGGCGGAATCCCGAAGTGAATGTTGAAGGCCCGTCCCAGTTGTGACGTGGACAGGTGCACGAGTTCAGCAAGATCTCGCAGCCGCCAGTCCCGTTCGGGATGCGCGTTAAGCAGCCGTGCCGCTTGATGCGCGGCCGTCTCGCGTTGATTGGTGTGGAGTGCGTCTTCTGACCTTGCCATGTCACGGTGTGCTAAGAAACTGCGACCGATAGTCATCTAGAGCTCCTTCCAGGGTGCTTTTGTCCTCGGTGAGGCGGTGGTGAGGAGCCTGTGACTTTGAACAAGTCCACCCATGCTTGCACCGGTAGATCCTTTGGCAGTCCCGTTGGAGCGATGCGGTGTTGGCTCAGCCAGGTCCGCGCCGTCTTTGACGCTCCAAGGGAGGTGGTGCGTGCCAGGATCTGGGCGAGTCCGCGGCCGGGTCCGGTGTAGACGCGATGGACGAGGGCCTGGAATTGGTTACGCTGCACTGGGGGCAGGAGAGGGTGTTCGCGTCGGTGGATGGTGAGGATTCCGCCGTCGACTCCCGGGCGTGGGGTGAACGCGCTGGCCGGGACACGACTATGAAGGGTGAACTCGAACCAGGGCGCCCACTGTGCGGTCATCATCGTCGCACCGCCCACCCCGGCCCGGCGTCGGGCGACCTCCCACTGTACGAGCAGAATCGCCTCGGCCCACCCGGGCGCGTGCAGGATGTGCCGCAGCATCGCTGTGGTGTGGTGGAACGGCAGGTTGCCGATCAGCACGTGCGGTGTTGCCGGGAGCCGGTAGGTGAGGAAGTCCTGCGCGACGATGCGGATGTTGCCTGGGACGCGATGCTTCAGTCTCGTTGCGAGGCGCGTGTCGACTTCAATCGCAGTGAGCGGTCGCCCGAGCTTGGTCAGCGGAATGGTGATTGCCCCGTCGCCTGGGCCGATCTCGATGATGGGGCTGGTCGTGGTGGCGACTAGGCGTGTCATCGTGGCGATGGTGGTTTGGTCAGTCAGGAAGTTTTGGCCGTGCTCGTGACGGCCGCCTCGATAGGTAGGCACTGGTTGCTCCGTGGTTGTTGCGGAGCCGGGCACGCGAAAAGAGCCGCCCGGCCGTTATCACCGGGGGCGGGAGCAACAACGGACAGTGTGCTCGCCGCCGTCAGCGGCTGCGCAGACGCAGCGAACCAATGCCGGAAATCAACATGCAACCAGAGTAAGCGAGGAGGCCAGCAACCAGCGGCTCAGTGCGCCGCACTGAGCCGAAGACGCGCAGATCCGTATCATCCACGAAAACTAGCTGACCCGAGGATCGTCCTGGCAG
>CAMCJC010000247.1 GCA_945875065.1 uncultured Propionibacteriaceae bacterium
GATATGGTCCGGCACTTGCAAAGCGTGGGCGTCGAGGAACCGGTGCTCCTGCTGATCGACGACCTGGATCGCAGTGACGAGACCACACGGCGGACACTCACCGCGCTTATGTCATCCCGGCGTTGGCCACCGCGCCTCATGGTGGTCTCTACTACGGGGATCGAAGACGGCTTCGATGCGGACTCTCCGCATTGCCTTCTTCCGCACGCAGTCCCGTGGAACAGAGTCGTGACGCTTCGCCTACTGCGATTGGACGAAATTCAAAAGCTCTTGACAGATCTGGGGCAAGCAGATTTACCGCCAAAGCAGGTCACGAGGATTCACGAGTTGTCCGGCGGCAACCCCCTGTTGGCCTCGCTTATCTCCACTCTGGACGAGGGCGATGTTGGCCCGGCCGTCCGCGCGCGTCTCCGGTACCAAACCAGGACGCTCGGGCCTGATGACTTGGCCGTTCTAGAGGCGACCGCCCTATGCGGTCCGGTGGTAGAACTATCGGTTCTCACCGCAGTCTTACCCATCGAAACGACGGCGGTGCTGAGTTCCTTGGCCAGACTCAAACGGCTCCACCTGCTGGCCGACGTGCCACTGCCCGAACCGTTCCCGGACACGCAGGCTGTCCGTTTCATCCATGGGGTGTACAGCGAAGCGACCCTGGCGTCGGTCTCCCCAGTTACGGCAGCCAGCATCGCGCGGAAGCTGACTGTTACGGTGTTTCACGATGGGGTCGGAACATCTAGACTCTACGTTCGGAGAATCCTGAGAGAGATTTCGGCTAGGCATCTGCGAAGTTGCCCAGAGAAATGTCCCCAGGCCATTCTCGAATGTCTCAAGGAGGCCATCGCAGTGGGGGATAAGATCGAGCTTGAGGAACTACTCCGATCAATAGTTGGTCTGTTGCCCGACTTCGACCAGGAAACTGCACTAGGACTCCGACTGGAGCTAGCACAGATGCTGGTTCCGCTGGATACCGCTGCAGCGCGCGACCTCATGCTGGACACCGCGGGAGTAGCGATTCGCACGAACGATCTTCCCCTTGCCATGGAGTCTGCCCAGGTAATTGAAGAGTGCTTCCAACAACACCCGGCAGACTTCCCCTCCCCAGGGCTCATCCTGGACGTCGTTTCGCACGCCCTACATCGGCATGAAAAAGACATGGACTGCCTCTATAGGGCACGTTTCACGGCCTCTGTCCTGCGCCACGGGGAATCGGAAGTGGCAAAACCGGACTTGGAAGCGGCGCTCTACGCGCTCAGTGAGCGACTGCGTCTGGCGGCCACCAGTCCCCTCAACGCATCGCACCGCGCGGTCCTCGCCGAGGACCTATGGACTGTTGCCACGCATTCTGGTTCCTCAGATGCGTTGGAACTCGCCCTGCGACACGGACTGTCTGCTGGCTCTATCCTCAATGACCGCGAGACGGTCCAGTGTTTCGAAGAACGCCTCCGGTTTGCCGCAGAGTCGCTACCGGGTGCCCAGGCGGTCCAGAACGAGCACGACGCCGTACGCGCTTTTTGCCAGGGCGAATGGAGACCGCCTTTGGACCAGCAACACGGCCTGCGACAGGATCTCGTGGCTTCTTGGGCCTTGGGTGACCACGACCCGTCCAGCCGTTCACCAGTTTTCAGTACCGAGTTCCGGTACTCCGCAGCCGAGCGTGCATTGGTTCACCAGCTTCAAGGACGTCTGTTCGACGGTCGCGCCCAGTTGCGGTTCCTTGTGGCGTCTCTGCCGGACAGCATTTCCGACACGGCGTTCCACGATTTGGGCGCCCTGGCGGTCGCCTCCAGCGAGGCAGAGGACCTCGACTCGATGGACATGCTTGTCGACCGCCTCATGCCCTACGCGGCTCTAGGCTGCGGGGAAGGCTACCGCACATCTTGGGGACCGGTGTCCTATCATCTCGGTCGGCTTTCGTTACGCCTAGGGCGTCTGAAGGAGGCCGCCGACCATCTCAATCGCGCGAGTTCGGCAGCGTTTCAGATGGGGCAGCCCTTCTGGGCGGGGCATGCGATGCTTGAGACCGCGAAACTCCTAGAGCATCGGTCCACGCGCACGGCATCGGCCGCTCGCGAGTTGCGGCGAGAGGCGGCCCGCCTCATCGTAAAGCAGCAGCGTAAACTTCCCAGGGTCTCGCCTTGAGTCACCATCTCATGGGTTGAACCCCTGTAGCTCCCTCCTGCCGACAGGCAACCAGGATTCGTAGCCGACTCGGGTACGCCGCCCCCAGCCTCAGGACTTCGGCACGCTCGTCGGCTCCGGGTGGCCTGTCGCAAGCCAGAATAATGCCGACCTTCGCCTCAGGATTCAGAGTGCGGAGCCAACTGTTCAACTCGGGCCAGGTGCAAACGCTCTTCAGAGAGTCCGAGATAGCGGACCCGGACTGCTGTCGGGATGAGCCAAAAACCGGTGAGCGCCGGACAGTACGGTTACCAAAGTTTACCCCAACTCTCGCCTCCAAGTCATGACGGTCCTCACGCGTGCCAAAGGACTCGAATGCCGATACGGGTGCATGACCGGTATCTAAATAAGTTTTGCCCACGATCCGGCCCTCAGCGTGCCACTTCAGGGCTGTGTCCGATATTGCTAAGTCCAAATCGGCTCCGGGCCCAATGATCGCTGTGATGTCGTCGAAAGTGCTGCCTGAAGGTGTAGAAAAGCGGCTGCATTCCTCGCCGTAGGTATCCCATAAGGCCCAGATTGGCCGTAACCTAACCGACCGCTCGTCGTTCGAAGTGCTGTGAACCAACCGGTATGTCCGTCCCCCCGCCCATCGTCCCGGCTCCTCTACTCGCGTGATCTCCCATTCGTGGGGTAGAAGGGGCCAGATGACCAATGCGGATGTCTCGTCCATATGTAGATGGAACCGGCGAGTGTTGTCAATCGTCACCGGATGAGGAAGGGTCTTGCAGCAATCTGTGGATGCATCGGGCTGACAGTGGAGGAATAGGGCTCTTCATACCTGGGGTGGGGGCACTGGGAGCCCGCCGCCGATGAGGAGCATGCGTAACCGATAATTCTCCCTGTTCCGGAAGCCGCGGGCGATCCGGCGGTGGAGCTCGATGAGCCCGTTGATGGCCTCGGTGCCACCGTTGGAGGCTCGGCCGGTGTCGAAGTAGGCCAGGAACGCGTCCTTCCACTGTCGGAGGGTGCGGCCGAGCCGGGCGATTTCGGGGATGGGGCAGGTGGGGAAGCCGCGGATGACCTGTTCGGCGAGTTGGCGGCCCTTGTTGGGGTCGGGGTGGGCGTAGGCGGCCCGAACCCGTTGGGCGCACAGGTAGGCGACGTGAACTTGGTCGTGGCGCTCATCGACACTGATCGCGGTCGCCAGGCGTGCTTGTTGCTTGTTGGTGAGCCGCTCGGCCGCGCAGCGCAGGATGTTCCGGATCCCGTACAAGGGGTCGCCGGAGCGGCCACGATGCCCCAGGGTTTCTTGTTGGACACGGCGGCGGACCTCATCGACCGCCCGCCCGGCCAACGCCACGACATGGAAAGCATCCAACACGGCGGTGGCATCGGCGAGCCGGTCATCGATAGCGTTCTTGTAACCATGGAACGGGTCCAGGGTGGCGACCTCCACATGCTGCTTGAACGTTTTGCCGCGAGCGTCGAGCCAGGTCTTGTACACGGTTCCGGACCGGCCCGGCACCAGATCGAGCAACCGGGCATGCACGTGTCCGTCCTTGTCCCGGGTCAGATCAACCATGCCGGTCAGTTCTTTGGGTCCACGCTTGCGGGTGTCGACGTGGTGCCACAGGTGCTCATCCACGCCCAAAGTGGTGACGCCGGCGAACCGGGCCTCGTCATCGGCAGCCTCCTCCAGGATGGGTTGGATGCTCCTCCACACGGTGCGCCAGGTGGTGGCCAACTGGCGGGCCAACCCAGCGACCGAGGCATGCTCGCGACGCAACTGTTCCACCGCCCACCGGCAGGCTCGGGTGGTGAGCATGGCCCGCGGCCGGGCGACCTGGTTGTCCTGCTCGGTGAACACCCCCACCGGACACGACGGCTCGACACATTCCCAGGTGCGTTTGCGCCACCACACCACCGTCGGCGCGCCGAAGCACGGGATGTCGACCAGACGAACCGTTCGTCGGCCATGCGAGCTGGCCACGACCCCGCACGAGGGACACCCCATCATGGCCGGCGCCGACTCGACTCTGACCTGCACCCCGCCCAAATCGCGCTCCACGCCGACCACATGCAGGCCAGGCAGGCCCACCAGCAGGTCGCAGCGGTCGCAATAGGCGGCGTCGGCAGGGCAGCACGTCGTGCAGGCCGTAAGCTCAGTCACAGTCGAGGTCCTCAGAAAGCAGAAGCTGGATACTCCTGATCCTGAGGGCCTCGACCCCTACCTCAGTTGACCACCTTCACCCGGCGTGTCACACCCACCCCCACCGCAAGTATGAAGAGCCAGGAATAGCCGGCCAATGGCCTCATCTTGCCAGGCCGCCAAAGCGGCTGACAAAGCCGTGAAATAGGACGGAAATGACCATCCTCCGCACTCCGTTCCGTACCCCCCTCCCCAGTCCTGGATGGCTGAGAGGAGAACAGTGC
>CAMCJC010000248.1 GCA_945875065.1 uncultured Propionibacteriaceae bacterium
TATGTCCCCACGTACAACGGGATGGTCGCCACCGACAGCAGCCCCAGACGCCAGTCGATGACGAATGCGCAGGCGAGCAGGGCCACGGGGGTCACGAGAGCGTTGATGTAGTCGATGGGGCCGTGCGCGATTACGGTGTGCACGGTTTGGGTATCGTCTTGGACGATCTTGCGCAGCCCCCCAGAAGTGGTGTCCGTGAACCACGACAAGGGGGCGACGGCAAGCCGCTTGACGATGCCGCGCCGCAGCTGATCCCGGAGTTTGAGGTCAGCGAGATGGGTCATCAGCAGGGCAAGAAAGTACAGGAAAAGGCGCCCACAGTACGCACCGACTAGCAGTCGCACCGCCGACCAGAGTTCGTCAGCCGGCACGGGAGCCGCCGCGGCGTGAGCAGTCAGCAGGAGGTCACCCAACTGGACGAGGGCGATGTACGGGGCGATAGAGAGCGCCCCGGAGGCGACGGCGAGGAGCTGAGCGATCAGGATGCGGCCTCGCACGGGTGCGGTCAACCGACGGATCGCCGCTTGCCCCTGTTTGGCCTTTCTCTGGTTCGCCTCCGACAGCGGGTTCGCCTCTTCCGCCCGTGTTCCCTCCCTCGGCACCTGTTCCTTGACAGCCTCAGCGGACACTCCAACCTCCAACTCTGAATGTAGTTCACTGTTACCTAAGGGCAACCTTACTCAAGAGTGGGCGTGAGGCAACCCAGCTGATCCGCGAACGCTAACCTCGAGCTTGTGATCCGAGACAGAAACTCTCCGGGCCCCCGCCCGAGCTTCAACCGCGACGACGCCGTGGACGCCGCCATCGAGTTGGGGGTGGCGAACTTCACCCTGGCTCAGGTGGCCGCGCGTCTCGGAGTGGGGGCGTCGGCTCTGTACCGAGAGATCGACTCGCGCGATGACCTGCTGCGGGCGTGCCTCGACCGGCTTGGAGCCGAAATGGATGAGACAAGCCTGGGAAGTGACTGGCCGACCATCCTGCGCACGGCTGCCGAACGGCTGTGGCTGCTGTTGGAGGCGACGCCCGGCTTGGCCAGCATCCTTATCACCGTGCCTTGGGCGCACCAGTCTTTCGCTAGTTTTCTGCAAACCGAGGTCACCGCGCTGGAGGCGACCGGGCTTCCACGAGACCGCGCGATCCTCGCCGTAGACTTCGTGGGAGACACGGTAATTAGCACCCACGCTCTGGTCGAAGGGGTTAGAGCCGCTGGCCCCGATCAGGCTTGGCCACCATCGCGATCGGCCGGCCCGATGCCCGAAGAGATGGCCCCAAGCCCCCAATGGGCCGAACGCGGCTGGCTTGACGCCAAGTTGGACCTCATAATTGCCGGCCTCGACAGGATCTAGCCACTTTCCGAGAACACGTGTCCCCTAGACCGGTGTCTCCTCGGCGGCCTCCTTGGCATAGGCCTCCATGACGGCGTCCTCGCTCATGGTGGCCTTCTTCGCCACCGACTTCAGCGGGGTGCCGTCTTCGGCGTAGTCCTGCTTGCGGACGTCGTACTTCGATGGGTTCGTCGCCACCTTGAACAGTGAGAGGACCATGATCAACTCCAGGATCAACGCCGGCAGGCCGCCGAGGTTGCTGAGCGTCTTCACGCCGTCGGCACCACCGGTCGCGCCGAGCAGCACGATCGCGACCGCCCCGATCAACAGGCCCCAGAAGATCTTCAGCAGCGGCGACGGCTCGGGCGAGGTCGGCGAGATACCGGTCGACGACATCCCGCCGATCGTCGTCGTGTACGCGTCGGAGCCGGTGACATACGACAGGAACGTGATGAACAAAAAGATCGGGATCAGGAGCTTCGCCAGCGGATAGTGGGTGAGGAACTCGTAGACGGCGAACTCCGGCCCTTTGGCGACCGCCGCCGCCAATGCGCCGCCGGTTTCCTGGTCGAGCTTGATGGCGGCGCCGGAGAAGATGGAGATCCAGACGACGTTGAACAACGCCGGCAGCACGAACATTACGGTAAGCGCCTTGCGGATCGTGTGGCCGTAGGAGATTCGACCGAGGAAGATGCCGGAGATCGGTGCCCAGCTCAACCAGTTGCACCAATAGAACATCGTCCAGCTGCCAGCCCACGGGTCGTCGGCGGCGGCTCCGGTGTACATGGCTTTCGGGAAGAACGTCGCCAGCTGGTTCGCGATCGATTCCGTCCCCAGGTTGAGGACGAAGAACGTCGGGCCGACGATGAACACGAACACGAACAATCCGATGAAGAAGATCGTGTTGATCTCGCTCAGCCGGCGGATGCCGTTGAACAATCCGGTGATCGAGGAGACGACGAACGTCACCACGATCGCGATGTCCGCGACAAGCCACATGAACAGGCCGGTCTGCCAGCCCGTGAGGTAATTCAGGCCGCCGCCGATGACGAGGATCCCGCTGGCCAGCGAAGCCGACATGCCCGCCACCAGGGAGTACATGACGATCGCATCGAGGCCCTGCCCCCAGCGGCCCAGGATCTTGTCGCCGAAGATCGGGGTCAGCGTGGAGGCGATCGAGTACGGCTTACGCATGTTGTAGAACGCGAACGCGAACATGATCGAAGGCACGGCATAGATCGCTAGCGGCAGGAAAGTCCAGTGCGTGAACATCGTCGAAACCGAGAACACGACCGCCTGCGGCGACTGCGGTTCGATCCCGAGCGACGCCGGGGGCGCCGTGTAGTGGTACAGCGGCTCGGAGGTGCCCCACAGCAGCAGGCCGATCGCGATGATCGACGTCAACGTGATCGAAAAATAGCGGAAGTTGTCGAGCATTGGGGCGGCGTCACGGCCGCCGATGCGCACGTCACCGAACTTGGAGGCCATCAGCCAAACGACGGCGACGAGCATCACCAAGACCCCTAGGCTGAATGCCCACGCCAAGTTGTGGATCAGCCACTGGTTCGCGGCGTTGATCATCGCCGTGAATCCCTCGGGGGAGACGAAGTTGTAGATCAGGGCAGCGATGAAAAGTGTCACCGGCGGCCAGAAGGCGAGGGGGCGGATCTTGAACATTTCTTATCCTCACGTCATCGGGAAGATGGTGCCGGCGTTCATGATCCCCTTCGGGTCGAACTGGGACTTCAGACCGCACAGCAGGGGGTATGCCGAGCCGTGCTCGGCCTGCGTCCACGGGGCTCGGGCCTTTCCGATGCCATGGTGGTGGACGATGGAGCCGCCGTGCGCCAGCGCCTGCTCGCAGATGATGGCGTTGATCGGCTCGTGATACGCGGTGACCTCGTCCGCCGGGTCGCAGTCGACGCGGTAGTAGTAGACGAAGTACAGGTTGGTGCCATTGGGGTAGCTGTGCGACGAGTGGCCGCCGATCCACGTCAGGTTCGGGATCTCGGCGCGTACCCGGTCGACGGTGCTCTGATAAATCTCCCCGATCGTGGCCCACGACCCGGAGACCTCAGTGGTGAACCCAATTTCGCCGGTGGCGCGGATCTCGTCGCGCTCGGCCTTGATCTGCTGCGGTCCCCAGTTGAGGTTCGCGAACCAGCGTTCGAAGACGGCCGGGTCGATCGCGACGACCCCGTCTTGAGCGAGGGCGATCTCATTGATCGTCTCGATGGTGGCGTCGACGACTCGCCGATTGCCCTCGGCGGAGAAGATGAGGATCGCCTGGCCCTTAGACACCTCGGAGAAGGCGCCCTTGGCGTCGTCGGGGTCGTAGAGGCGGATGACGGCGGGCCGCAGCCCTTCGACCATCACCTCGCGCAACACCGCGAAGCCAGTTCGCATGTCGGCGACGCGGTAGCCGAGGAAGCGGGTGGTCTGGGGTGTGAACTTGAACAGCTTCAAGGTGACCTCGGTGATGAAGCAGAGGGTGCCCTCGTTGCCGATGATGATGTGGCGGATGTCGGGGCCGGCGGCCCGGCGCGGCACGGCCTTGATGCGGGCGATGGCGCCGTCGGGAAAGACGGCCTCCAGCCCGGCGACCATGTCCTCGATACCGCCGTACAGCGTCGACAGCTGGCCGATGCTGCGGGTCGCGGTCAGGCCGCCCAGCTGAGCGAGCGGCTTCGACTGCGGCGAATGCCCGGTGGTCAGGCCGAGGGGTCGCAGTTGGTCTTCCAGATCCTGCAGGACGACGCCGCACCCGACCGTCACCTGCATCGAGGCCTCGTCGACGGCGACGTGCTTCATGCGGGACCCGTCGAGAACAATGCTGTCTGGCACCGCCGTCTCCAGGCCGCCCTCGGTGGCGCTGCGCCCTGTGCGGGGCACGACGTTGATGCGGTGCTCGTTGGCGTAGCGCAGCACCGCCGCGACCTCATCCGCACTGGTGGCGTACGCGATCGCCGCCGGGATCGGCAGGCAATAGATGCCGTGAATGTCCTGGAGTTTGCGGTAGCGGTCGATACTGGACGCCTTCAGCTCGGCCTCATCGGTGACGACCTGGTCAACTCCGAGCAGTCCGCGCAGGTCGTCGGCGATCTGGTTGCGGGTTGGCATGTTGTTTCTCCTCACAGTTGAAGGTCACGGATTCGGGTCAGGGTCGGGAGCAGGTCGGCGGGCAGTTTGTCGTAGACGGGGCGCAGCCGGCGGTACACC
>CAMCJC010000249.1 GCA_945875065.1 uncultured Propionibacteriaceae bacterium
GCGCGCTAGCGGGTGCGGACGATGAGTGCCCCCGGACCGCTCACCCGTAGGCCCGTGGCTGTCTGGACCGGCGGGGTCCACGACAGGACGACCTCGCCCGGGAGGGCGAACTCGACCTCGCCTCCGCTGCGGCTAGCCGCGACCGCGAACTTGCCTCGACGCATGAGCACCGCGTCGTCGCTGACGACGTCAACCGTCACCGAGTGCAGCGACCCGTTTCGCAGATCGCCGTGCTCCCGGCGGATGCGGAGCAGCGCCGTGTACCACGCCAGCATGCGGTCGTGGGGCGGACGGTCCAACTCGTCCCAGCGCAGCACCGCCGACCTCAGCGTCGCCGGGTCCTGCGGGTCCGGGACCTCCACCTCCCAGCCCATCTTCTCGAACTCCCGACGTCGACCCGCCGTTACATGTGGCCCCAACTCCGGGCCCAGATCCGAGAAGAACGGGAACGGCGTCGACGCCGCCCACTCCTCACCCATGAACAACATCGGCGTGAACGCCGACAGCAAGTACAGCGCCGCCGCACCCGCCTGGAGCCCCAGCGCCTGTTCGGCAGGATCCGCGGTGGCTGCCGTTGGCCGGTGCGCATCCAAAGCGGTGGATCCCTGGGGTGCCGCAGGGACCTTGGCCATTTGGGCCGTGCGATCCCCGATGGCCCGGTTGCCTACCTGGTCGTGGTTTTGCAGGCAGCACAGGAACGAGTGGCCGTCGTAGAGCTCAGAGCCGACGTCGACGGGGGCTCCCCAGTTTCTGTCCCGGAACGTCGACCAGCCGCCCTCATGGATAAACACCCTTGTCAGTGCCTGCTTGAGGGCTTCGGCGGTGCCGAAGTCGACGTAATAGCCCGACGTTTCACCCGTGAAGAACGCGTGCAGGGCGTGATGGACATCGTCGGCCCACTGCGCGTCCATGCCTTTCGCGCCCGGTACTGAATCAACCGGCGCGACCATCGACGGCTGGTTCAGATCCGATTCGGCGAAGAGCGTCAGCTTCCGCCCCGTCTCGACCTCCCAACCCCGCACTACCTCGCTCAATTCGGCGAGGTAGTGCTTGGGGGAGTCGTCGCGGAGCTCGTGCACGGCATCGAGCCGCAGTCCATCGACGCGGTAGTCGACGAGCCACTGGCGGCAGGCGCCGAGCAGGAAATCGCGGACGTCGCGGCTGTGCGCCTGGTCCAGGTTCACCGCCTCCCCCCACGGCGTCCCGTGAGCCGATGTGAAATACGGCCCGAACTGCGCCAAATAATTCCCCTCCGGCCCCTGGTGGTTGTGGACGACGTCCAGCACGACCCCCAGCCCCCGCAGGTGGCACTCGTCGATGAACCGCGCGAACGACTCCGGCCCGCCGTACGACCGGTGCACCGCGTACTGCCCGACCCCGTCGTAGCCCCAGCCCCGCAGCCCGGGGAAGTCCGCGACCGGCATGACCTCCACAGCCTCGATCCCCAACTCGACCAGGTGGTCCAGGTGCTCGCAGGCCGCGTCGAATGTCCCCTCCGGCGTGAATGCCCCGACGTGCAACTCGTAAAGCACCTTGCCGCGCAGGTCGATCGAAAACTCCACCCGCCCGGTGAACACCTCCGGGTCGACGACGACGCTCGGCCCGTGCGGACCCTCCGGCTGCGCCAGGGAGCGCGGGTCCGGCAGCGGGGGGTTGCCGTCGATGCTGAACCGGTACCGGGTCCCCGGCACCAGCCGACGCGAGGCCCACCAGCCGCCGCCGATCGCCGCCATCACCTCTCGGCCGTCATCGAGAACTAGGTCGACTAGGCCGGCGTTCGGCGCCCAGACGGTGGGGATGGTGATGTCTCGCATGTGGCCTCAAATCGTTGGGTAGTCGTGGTTCGATGCTGGCATGTGACTCAGCGACGCGGCTGGGCGGCCGCAGAGGGAGAAGCCGGCGACCGCCCAGGTCGTGGGGACCCGCATCAGCTCACCTGGTGGACCAGGAGGGCGACGGGGAGGTCGGACAGGATCGTCGCCAGCGGCGTCGCCCCACCCTCGTATTCGCGCCCGGTCAGCACGTCGCGGAACCGCAGCGCCGGCAGGACCAGTTCGTCCTCTCCCCAGCCGCGCTCGCCGAGCCCCGAGTGGACCCTAGTCGCGACGGTGATCGCAACCGGCGTCTCCGAGTCCTTGTAGCCGCGCTCGAACACGACCGCGTGGCCGGTGCTGACCGAGACGGAGCGGTAGTCGGCGATCGGGCCGCGGAATGCCTCCGGGTGGTCGCGGCGCAGCAGCAGCGCCCGCGAAGTCACCAGGAGCTTTTCCGCGTCGAGGTCCGGCGGTGGTGTGACCTGGAGCGCGTTCAGGATGCCGGAGCGGCGGAAGAAGTCGACGTTGCGTCGGTTGTCCGGGTCGACCAGCGACAAATCGACGACATCGCAGCCCTGGTAGACGTCGGGGACGCCGGGCATCGTCAGCTGGATGAGCTTCTGCCCGAGGATGTTCGCCCGCACCGACTGGTAGGTCAGCGCGACGAATCCATCGAGCAGCCGCGCGACCTCCGGGTGCGCCAGACAGGCGCGCGCGAACTCCTGCACCGCGTTCTCATAGGCGGCATCGGGAGCGGTCCATGTGGTGAACAGCTTCGCCTCCCGCATCGCCTTCCTGAGGTAGCCGTTGAGGCGGTCGGCGTCGATCGGCGCTGCCCCGGCGGCCGTGCCCGGCAGGGTCCAAGTGCCCAGCAGCGTCTGCCACAAGAAGAGCTCGGTGCCGCCGTCGAGGAGCGGCGGCCGGATATCGGCGGTCACGGACCGAAGGTCCGCGACGCACTGCGTCCATTCCCGCGGGTACTCCGTGATAACCGCGAGGCGCGCCCGCACGTCCTCCGACCGCTTCGTGTCGTGGGTGGACAGCGTCGTCATCGTGGTCGGCCAGTCGCGGGCCAGAGCGCGGCAGAAGGCGTGGAAGTCGTCGTGGGAGACGCCGACGACGTTCGGATCCGAGCCAACCTCGTTGACCCCGATGAACCGGTTCCACCGGTAGAACGCCGTATCCTCCTTCGACTTGGCCATCACCGGCCCGCACGTCTGTGCGAACCGGACCATGAACTCGGCCCGCAGGTCCTTCAGGTCGTGGACGCGACCCGGCACCTGGTTGAGGATCTTTGACGGCGGCGGCAGCGTGACGGCCGTGCCGTCGTCGACGACGCCAGTTTCGCCGAGCACGAGCGCGACGACCAGATCCAGCGAGTCGTGGGCGTCGGCCTCCAGCGTGTAGCGGGCCCGCTCGGCCGCCTCCTCGACGACCTCCCGCTCCAGCGGTGGCGCCTCCCGCCCCGGCTCGACGTACGCCCGGTAACGGCTGAAGTGGATCAGCAGTTGCCGGATGGCGTGGGTCAGCTGGCGACGCGTGTGATCTCGCAGGCGGATGTCGGCGTCGCAGATAGCCACGGCGATGTTCACCAGGCGGTTGACCTCCGTGAACAGTGACTCGCGCGCCACCGTCTCCTTCGCCTTCAGCGTGGCCGTGGCGAAGCCCTCGCCGGAGCCGGAGATGTGCTCCCACAGCTCGGTCAGGCGCGGGATCGAGCCGGAGACCTGGAACAGGCCGCCCACCCGCAGCAGCGCGTCGTATCCGGTGGTGCCGGCGCATTCGAAGTCGGCCGGCAGGACCTCGTCGGGCTCCAGGATCTTCTCGGCTACGACCCAGCAGCCGCCGGTCGCCTCCTGCAGGTCGGCGAGGTATTGGCGCGGGTTGGCCAGCCCATCGATGTGATCGATGCGGAAGCCGTCGATCAACCCCTCGCGGAACAGCTCCAGCAGCTTCGCGTGGGTCGCGTCGAAGATCGCGCGGTCCTCGACGCGAATCGCGGCCAGTGTGTCGACGTCGAAGAAGCGACGGTAGTTCAGCTCCTCGCTGCCGATTCGCCAGTACGCGAGCCGGTACCACTGGTCCTCCAGGAGGGCCTCGATGTCGAGGTCCTCCGTGCCGGGCTTGACTGGGAAGATGTGGTCGAAGTACGTCACCACCGGCTGCTTCTCGCCGTTGATTTCGGCTGAGGTGACCTCGATGTTTGCCAGTTCCTTGCCGATGCGGTCGCCAAGCACAGGCATCAAGATGGCCTGGTTGGTGGTCATGTCGAGGTCGAACCAGTCCGCGAACTCCGACTCCGGGCCCCGCCGCAGCACGTCCCACAGCGGCTTGTTGTGCCACAGCGGCGTCGGTACCGACATGTGGTTGGGCACGACGTCGACGACGATGCCCATCCCTTCTTTATGCGCGGCCTCGGCCAGCTTGCGGAAACCCTCCTCGCCACCGCACTCGGACGAGATGCGGGTGTGATCGACGACGTCGTAGCCGTGCTGGGAGCCCGGCGCCGCCTGGAGGATGGGGGAGCAGAACAGGTGCGTTACCCCCAACGCCCTGAGGTATGGAAGCTGCACGACGGCGTCGCTGAACGTGAAGTCGGCGTTCAGCTGCAGCCGATGGGTCGAGTTCGGGGTCTTCGTATCCACACCTTCACTGTACGGGTCGTCTCCGACAAACCCAGACGACCGTTAACCCCGTATCT
>CAMCJC010000250.1 GCA_945875065.1 uncultured Propionibacteriaceae bacterium
TCGCTTCCTTGTTTGGGGCCCATCCCGACGAGGCGCCGCCGCTCCCGCTCGACCACCCCATCGCTCGTGCCCTGTTGGCCTACAGCGACGGCGACGTCCACGCCATCGATTCCATTCCCGTGAGTCAGCACGAGGGGCCGTTTCACGCTAAGGTGCGGGCCGCTATGCGGCAGATTCCGCCGGGCGAGACCGCCTCTTACAGCGAACTCGCGGCCGAGGCCGGCAACCCCTTGGCAGCCCGAGCCGCCGCGTCGGCGTGCTCCCGGAATCAGATCGGAATCGTCATCCCGTGTCACCGTGTGGTGCGAAACGACGGGTCCCTCGGCGGTTATGAGTTCGGCCTAGATGTCAAACGCGCGCTGCTCGACTTCGAACGCGACGCCCGATAGGAGCGTCCCTCCGGCCGGCCCGCCCAGGCAGTCGCGGACGAACACCGGCGCGGGTGTGGGCGGTATCTACGGGACGCCACCGGGTCCTCCTGGTGTTATGGCTTTCGGGGGCTTCGGTTTTAGGCATGACCTAGCTTCGGCCAGGCGGGGTGCCGTTTTTGACCCGATGCGCCCGCCCGATTTAGACTAGGGCGCTGTTGCGCGCCGCCCCGTCGGTCCTGGCCGGTTGGCTGGCAGTGTGTGGCCTCTCAAGTGTTTGATAACGAATGGAAGTTGCCGTGTCCACGTACACCCCAAAGCCTGGCGAGATCGCCCGGAACTGGCATGTGATCGATGCTGAAGACGTCGTGCTCGGCCGTCTGGCCACCCAGGTTGCGACGCTGCTCCGCGGCAAGCACAAGCCCACGTATGCACCGCACGTCGATGGCGGCGATTTCGTGATCGTCGTGAACGCTTCCAAGATCGCCATCACCGGCAACAAGCGCACCGATGACATGCGCTACAGCCATTCTGGCCGCCCGGGCGGCCTGAAAGCCATCTCCATCGGCGACCTGCTGGCCAAGGATCCGCGGAAGGCCGTAGAGCGCGCGGTGTGGGGGATGCTGCCCAAGAACAAGCTGAGCCGCCAGTTGATCGGCAAGCTCAAGGTCTATGCCGGCCCCGAGCACCCTCACGCTGCCCAGAAGCCGCAGCCCTTCCAGATCACCCAGATTGCCCAGTGAGCCCAAGGATTTCGGACATGACTGAGACCACCACCGCGGTCGAAGAGACCGCCGACGAGATCAAGCCGTTCGTTGACGAGCAGGACCGCGAGATCGCCTACCGCTCCGACTCCAACCCGGCAGCCGCCGCTGGCGAGTCGTCCCGCCCGGCCGTGATCGCGCCAGGGGCCGCCACGGGCCGCCGCAAGGAGGCCGTCGCCCGCGTCCGCATCGTCCCCGGCTCCGGCCAGTGGGCGATCAACGGCCGCACCCTTGAGGACTACTTCCCGAACAAGGTGCACCAGCAGGTCGTCTCTGATCCGTTCGCCACCGCCGGTGTCGCCGGCTCGTATGACGTCATCGCCCGCATCGACGGCGGCGGTGTCACCGGGCAGGCCGGCGCTCTGCGGCTCGGCATCGCCCGCGCCCTGAACGAGATCGACGCCGAGGCCAGCCGCCCCGCCCTGAAGAAGGCCGGCATGCTGACCCGTGACGCTCGGGTCAAGGAACGCAAGAAGGCCGGCCTCAAGAAGGCCCGCAAGGCCCCGCAGTACTCGAAGCGCTGATCTTCGCTTCAAGACGCCCCCGCTGCCAGGCGGGGGCGTCTTGCGTTGCGGTCGGTCGCCTATTTGGCCTTCGAATCGCGACGCGCGGCCCCGGCCCTTATGCTGGCTCGCATGGCTCGACTCTTCGGAACCGACGGCGTGCGCGGCGTCGCGAATCAGGAACTCACGGCTGAACTGGCGCTGGACCTCTCGGTCGCGGCCGCCCATACCCTCGGCGAGGCCGGGGTCTTCGGGCGACGCCAGCCCACCGCGCTCGTCGCCCGCGACCCCCGCGCCTCCGGCGAGTTCCTCGAGGCCGCCGTGTGCGCCGGCTTGGCGAGCGCCGGCGTCGATGTTCTTCGCATCGGCGTCGTGCCCACCCCGGCCGCCGCGTTCCTGGTGGGGGAGTACCGAACCGACCTCGGGGTCATGATCTCCGCCTCCCACAACGCCATGCCCGACAACGGCATCAAATTCTTCGCCCGCGGCGGCGTGAAGCTTGACGACGACCTCGAGGACGCCATCGAGTCCCGTATGGGCGCCTCGTGGCAGCGCCCGGTCGGCGAGAAGGTTGGGCGCATCCTCGACCAGCCGCAGGCGGTCGACAGTTACGTGAAACACCTGGTGAAGTCGCTGCGCGCCGACGACGCGCTCCAGGGCATAAAGGTCGTCCTCGATTGCGCCAACGGCGCTTCCTTCCACACCGCCGTCCGGGCGTTTGAGGGTGCCGGCGCCACCGTCACGGCGATCAATGCCTCGCCCGACGGCCTGAACATCAATGAGCGCTGCGGTTCCACCCACCCCGAGGCGCTCCAGAAGGCCGTCGTCGCCGGCGACGCCGACCTCGGCCTCGCGTTCGACGGCGACGCCGACCGGTGCCTGGCCGTCGACCACGAGGGCAACCTCGTTGATGGCGACCAGATCCTTGCGATCCTCGCCCTGTCACTCCAGGAGGACCACCGTCTGGCATCCAACACCGTCGTCGCGACCGTCATGAGCAACCTGGGCCTCAAGATCGCGCTCGACGAGCACGGCATCCGGCTCGACCAGACCAAGGTCGGGGACCGCTACGTGCTGGAGTCGATGGGCGCCAACGGCTTCTCGCTGGGCGGTGAGCAGTCCGGTCACGTCATCATGAGCGAGTTCGCCACCACTGGCGACGGCGTCTTGACGGGCCTGCACCTCGCGAAGCGGGTCGCTACGACCGGGAAGTCGCTGAAAGAGCTCGCCTCTGTGATGACCCGGCTGCCGCAGACGATCATCAATGTCAAGAACGTTGACAAGCTGCGTGCGGGCCTCGATACCGCCATCAACTCCGCCGTAGCCGACGCCAGCCACGAGCTGGGCTCGACCGGCCGCGTCCTGCTTCGCCCGTCGGGCACGGAGCCGGTCGTGCGGGTGATGGTCGAGGCGCCGACCGACGAGCAGGCCGGCGAGATCGCCGAACGCCTCGCCGCGATCGTCAAGGACCGCCTCGCGATCTGAGAGCGGAGCGCCGCCGTGGCTTTGCTCGGCGGCGCCTCATAGATTTCTAGATCTTTCGGATCGAGATGGTCTGGACTAGGTGGTCTGGTCCCTTCCGCAGGACCGCCGTCGCGCGGTCCCGTGTGGTGGCGATGTTATCGCGCAGGTTAGGGCCGTTTATCGACTCCCAGATGTGGGAGCCGAACTGCAGCGCCTCGGCGGGGCTGAGTTTCGTGTACTTCTGGAAGTAGCTGTGCTCGTCGCGGAAGGCGGTGTCCCGCAGCACCATGAAACGTTCGAGGAACCACTTCTTGATGTCCTTCTCGTCGGCATCCACATAGACGGAGAAATCGAAGAAGTCGCTGAGGGCGACGCCGTTGTGGGCGTCGGCGCGCGCTGGCTGGAGCACGTTGAGGCCCTCGACGATCAGGATGTCCGGCCGCTCGATGACGATCCGGTCGCCCTCGACGATGTCGTAGGCCAGGTGGCTGTAGACCGGGGCGACGACGCGGGGCTCACCGGACTTGACGTCCATTACGAACTCCAGCAGTTTCCGGCGGTCGTAGGACTGAGGGAAGCCCTTCTGATCGAGGAGGCCGCGCTTGATGAGTTCGGCGTTTGGGTAGAGGAAGCCGTCGGTGGTCACCAGATCCACCTTCGGGTTGCCGGGCGCCCGGCGTAGCAACTCCTGCAGGAGGCGTGCCGTCGTCGACTTCCCGACCGCCACTGACCCGGCGATCGCGATCACGAACGGCGTTCGGCGCACCTTGAGGTTCAGGAAGCGGTTGGAGTCGTCGCACAGCTGTCCGGCATTGGCCATGTACAGATGCAGGAGTTGCGTCAGCGGCCGGTAGATCTCGGCGACGTCGTTGGCCGATGTCGGGTCGCCGAGACCCCTTAGCCGGCCGAGGGTGGCCTCGTCGAGGTCGATCTGGGTGTTGTTCGCCAGGGCCGCCCAGGCCTTGCGGCGCAGTACGACGTAGGGTCTGGACATTGGCTCTCCGATTGTTTCGTGACTATGGGATGTTACCCGGGTTCAGGCGGGGATGTCCCGCTCGAGCTCCACGGTCACAGGTCGGCCGTCACATCCGACGGGTATCCTTGACCGGGAGGCCAAGCGGGCGTACAGGCTGTGAAGGACCATGACCGGCAGCCTAGTGCTAATCGTCTTTCGGATATGCCTCAGGCAAGCCGCGACGCGCCCAAGTCAAGAACCGTGCAAAAATCCTGTACGGTTCTTCCCATGTGTGGAATCGTTGGATACCTCGGGAGCCGCGATGGGCGGCAGATCGTCGTCGACGGGCTTCGTCGACTTGAGTACCGTGGCTATGACTCGGCCGGGATCGCCGTCGTAGCCGACGGGGGGCTGGCTCACGCCAAGAAGGCGGGCAAGATCGCTAACCTCGCCGCGGC
>CAMCJC010000251.1 GCA_945875065.1 uncultured Propionibacteriaceae bacterium
AACTCGGCCGAGATGTCGGCGCACCAGGACAGCAGCTTGTCCCACGATGCCGGATCGGCATGCATCATGGCGCGCGCGGCGAGGTGATCGCGCGACCCGCGCCCCTCAACCAGATACGCCGCGAGCGTGAACGGTGCCCCGGCGAATCCGAGGATCGGGGTCTGATCCCCAAGCTCGGCGGCGGCCAGCTCGACGGCTTCAACGATCGCCGCCCCGTCGACTAGACGCCGGTCCGCCACTTGGTCGACATCCGCGGCGGTGCGGACCGGGTTGGCGATGACCGGCCCGACGCCCGAGGTGATTGTGATGTCGAGGCCCGCGAGTACGAGGGGGACCATGATGTCGGAGAAGAACACGGCGGCATCCACGCCGTGGCGACGGACCGGCTGGCAGGTGATCTCCGCAGCCAGCGCGGGCATCAGGCACGCATCTAACATGGCGACGCCTTGTCTCACATTTCGATACTCCGGCAGCGACCTTCCCGCCTGCCGCATGAACCAGATCGGCAGCCTTTCCGGACGCCACCCGCCCAGGGCCTGAAGGATCGCCGGCTCATCGCTGTGAATCATGTCGTGAATTCTGCCGTATCGCTTCGAATCTGGTTAGCTTGTCGCATCGTGAACCTCCATATTCTCTCCGTCGAGCATGACCAGCAGGGCCTGGCCGAGGTGCAACGCGTTTCCCAATATGCGGACACTATGTCCGATTGTCTCGCCGTAGTTCCCGGCGTCAAAGGCATCGTGACTCTGGCCACCTGTAACCGCGTCGAACTCGTGATCGACGCGCCCGATGTGTCCGAGTCTCACCTGCGGCTGCGCCTAGCGCGGCAACTAGCGCCGGTGGTCGATTGGACGGTGTATGAGGGCATCGACGCCATCGATCACCTGTTCCGCGTCGCCAGCGGCCTGTCATCGATGGTGGTCGGCGAGCGCGAGATCGCAGGTCAGCTGCGACGCGCCCTCAAGGCATCGATGGCCGCGGGCCGAGCGACTGGCAGCATCACGCAGGTCATCAACGCCGCCCTTCACACCGCCCGACGCGTTGGTGCCGAGACCCGCCTGCAAGACTCGGGACGTTCGATCGTGACCGTTGGCCTCGACATGACCGGAGTCACGAACTGGGCCCACGAACGCGTCCTACTGATTGGCACCGGGTCGTTCGCGGGAGCGGTCGTCGCGGCCTTGCGGCAGCGCGGTGCCGGGCTGATTCGTGTCCACTCCGCCTCCGGCCGGGCCAGAGGCTTCGCCGCCCGCCACGATCTCGACGTCAGCGACGATCTGTCAGCAGCACTGGCCGAGAGCACCGTCGTCATCACTTGTCGTGGCGCCTCAGCGTCGGTGGTGCTGCCGGAGCTCGTGACCGGGGGTGCGAAGGTCTTCCTGGATCTGGCGCTACAGCGCGACGTTGACCCGCGCGTCGGCGACCTTGACGGCGTAACCCTGCTTGATCTGGAGTCGATCCAGCGAGCCATCTCCCCCGACTGGGCGGCTGACACCGAGCACGCCGAGCGGGTCGTGCGCGAGGCGGTGCTCGATACCAACGCGCGCCTTGTTTCCCGTGCGGCAGACCCCGCCGTCGCATCGCTGAGGGAGACGCTCCTACACCTAGTCGACGAGGAGGTGGCCCGCCTGCCTCAAGGACGATCCTTGACCGTTGACGACTGTGCACAGGCCCTCAGACATCTCGCGATGCGCTTCCTGCACACCCCATCGTCCAGGGCTAAAGACGCAGCCTTGGAGGGCCGGATCACCGACTACCTGGCTGCCGTCGAGCAGCTCTACGGCATCGGGTCGGGCACCGACTCGCGGGCCGAGAGGCGCTGCCCCGTGACCGGCCTCAGCTTGAATGATCTAAGCCACGAACCTGCGGAGAACTGTTGTCCGATGCATTGAGCCCTTACACGGCGGTTCTGATCGCCTCCTACGGAGGTCCGAGGAAATCCGATGAGGTGCTGCCGTTCATGCGCAACGCGACGGCGGGCCGCGGCATCCCCGACGAGCGCCTAATCGAGGTGTCGCGGCACTACGAGCTGTTCGGGGGCCGCTCCCCCATCAACGAACAGAACGAGGCCCTGCGAGACGCCCTCGCCGCTGAACTGGAGCGACGCGGCTGCCCCCGGGATGTCGTCCTCGGGAACCGCAACTGGACGCCCTACGTCGCCGACACGACTGCCGCGTTGCGCGATGCCGGGCACGCCCGCGTTGTCGCGCTCGCCACCTCGGCGTACTCGTCGTACTCCGGATGTCGCCAATATCTGGAGGATCTCGACGGTGCCATGGCGAAGGTACCGGGGGTCGTATTCGAGAAGGTAGGGCCATTCTGGCGGCTTCCGGGCTTCCTGGAGGCCAACATCGATGCCCTCGTCGCGTCAGTCCGGAAGCTGCGCGCCCGGATCGGCGGTGAGCCGCTGCGGGTACTGTTCGTAACCCATTCCATCCCAGATGCCATGAACGAGCGCTCCTACGACGGTGTGCCCGAGCGACGCTACGAGGCGCAGCATTTGGCGGTAGCCGAAGAGGTCGCGGCCCGGGCGTCGAAGGCGCTCGGCGAGGAACTCGCCTGGGAATTGACGTTCTGTTCCCGTTCCGGTGCCCCACACATCCCATGGCTGGAGCCGGATATCAACGACCGCATCGGCGAGTTGACCGGCCTGGCCGGCATCGTCGCCGCCCCAATCGGCTTCATCTCCGACCATATGGAGGTCGCCTACGACCTCGACACACAGGCCCGCGAATCCGCAGCCGAGGCGGGACTCAAATACGAGCGTGCCGCTACCGTCGGAACCCACCCGGCCTTCGTCGCCGGCCTCGTCGACCTGCTGTTGGAGCAGGCGGCGATCGCGCGCGGCGACCTCTCCGGCCCCCAGAATCCATGCCTGGCCGCCGCCGACGGCTGCTGCACAATCCGAACCCGGAAGGAAACCAATGAGCCACCCGCACACCATGCCGGTTGACCCCCGCGATACCCCGATCCCCGCCGAGGAGGTCAACGCAGAACCGCACTACCTCATGTACTCGGTGTTCCACACCGTCTCGCACGTCGACGTAGCCGATGTCTCCGCCGCCGAGCGGGCCGTCGAGGAGACCGGCGTCACGATTCGCGGCTTCTACGACATCGGCGGCTTCCGCGCCGACGCCGACCTGTTGATGTGGACGGTATCCGAGGCTCCCGAACCGCTCCAAGCCGCCTACCATGCGTTGCGCGGGTCGCAGCTAGGCGAGAGCCTGGATCCGGTGTGGTCGTGCATCGGCGTGCACCGGCCCGCCGAGTTCAACCGGGGCCATACCCCCGCGTGCTTCTCCGGCATAGCGCCGCGGCCGTGGGTGACGGTATATCCGTTCGTCCGCAGCTACGACTGGTACTACATCGACCAGGAACACCGTTCCAAGATGCTCGCGGAGCACGGAAGGATGGGGCGCGAGTACCCGGATGTCCTGGGCTCGACGACCTCCGGCTTCGCCCTTAACGATTACGAGTGGCTCCTCGCCTTCGAAGCCGACGAGCTCCATCGCCTAACCGACGCGATGCGTTACCAGCGCGCCGCCGAAGCGAGACTTCACGTCCGCGAGGAAACCCCGTTCTTCACGGGCCCCCGCGTGACCTTGGCCGAGTGGGCCGCCCGCCAGCCCCACCACTGACCGACACAGCCCATCCACTGCGGCCCGATACGGTCCGAGCAGTTCATTCACGATCGCAGTCGAGCTGGGCTTGCGGTGCAGCCGTGATCCTGACGCCTATACCGTGCTCTGAGACCAAGTCGTGGACTGGCAGCGCAACGGTCACGCGAGCAACACACTTGCAAAGTATCCGGCTCCGCGACCGGCCCGGGGGTTGGCCACATACGCGGCCAACCCCCGGGGCGGCTATCTGACAGCATGATCCAGGAAGGCGGCAACCCGAGCGATATACCCAGGGCGGTCCCGGGAGTAGCCGCCGCCATGATCAGCCCCTTGGAACGTGACGAATTCGATGTTCTCTCGCCCTATGGCGCCAGCCAGCCACTGCGAATGCCCGAATGGGACGACCGTGTCCTAGGTGCCATACATCAGAAGCGTGGGGCCTGGCAGCAGCCCAGGAAGCGAGTCGATGGGACGGACGTTGCCGTAGCTGTGCCCAAACCCCACTCGGTTCACCAGGTTCGCGGCCGCAGTAAACGGCGCGCGCGTGGTAGATGCCACGCTTCCAGATGCGCCGCAACCGCGTCAATCATCGAGGCTTATTAACAGAATCCCAAAGATGATTCCCACGACGGCATTGACTGTGGTTCGGAATGTTGAGCATGGGCGGCGGTAGATGGCACTGAGGATGCACCAGGTTTTGAGGTGTGCGATGGCTCGCCCGATGGGCTATCCAATGTGGTTGATGCGTTGGTTATAGTCTTCTTCGGGCTTGGTTAGTTCTCGTCCGGGTTGGATTCTGGTTGGGGCGTGGAGTCCGCGGCCGATGTAGCATTTGTCGGCGACGATGTTCCTAACGTTTAGGTG
>CAMCJC010000252.1 GCA_945875065.1 uncultured Propionibacteriaceae bacterium
CCCACGGGGCCCGATTCGCGGTTCTGGGTGTTTGGGGTGGTTTGTGGCTTGGGGTTTGGGGGGCGTGGTTGACCCCCCCCGGCGATTGGTGCACGCCTCCTGGGGTATGGGAGGGGAGGGATGGGGTGGTGGGTATCATGTATGACATGACTGTCGGTGCTGAGAGCCGCACGATTACGACCCGTGAACTGAATCGCCGCACCGGTGAGGTGATCAAGGCTGTGGCTGAGACCGGCACGCCCGTCACGGTGACGCTTAACGGGCGACCGTGCGTCGCCATCGTCCCAATCCCAGAGCAGGAAACGCACATTGAGCGCATGATCCGGGAAGGAACCATCGCGCGTCCGCGTCGGCGGCGCGCAAACTGTTCCCGGGGGCGCCGGGCGCGGCCTCAGATGATTGTCGCGGCGATGGTGTGAACGGCTGCCCCGACGCTGCCGCCGACCACCATGCCCCACTCGCGACGGGGTGCGGCGATCGCGATGTCGGCCGCTTGAGATGTCGCAGCGGTCAGCAGGATGAGGCGTGTCGGTGAGCCGGTGAGGGCGGGTAGGAAAGGCGCTGCGGCAGCGAGAAGGCCAAGCGGTATCGCCCTGGCCGCGTACACGCGGGCGTAGAACGCGTCCCCATCGCCGGCGGCGGGCGCGTGGGTGAACGCCGTCGGTTTTGCCAGGGCGAGAGTCGCGGCGGCCACCGAGGCGACGGCGGCCACTGCGTTGGCGATCTTCAGGGTGAGCATGAGGGTCCTTTCGCTTGCGGCGTCGACTGCGGGGCGCAGTCGAGCCGGTTGGAGACCGTGAGGAGGTCGCGGATGAGAAGGTCGCGGCGCTCGGCTGGTAGGTCTTGCAGCGCCCAGTCGAGGAACTCGTCGACGAGGCGGCGCACCTCCGGCACTAGCCGCCACCCTTTGTCGGTGAGATGAATCTCGGCGGCCCGGCGGTCTGAGCCGTGTGGTTGTCTTCGGATGAGGTCGTCGCGCTCGACCCGTGCGAGCGTCTGGTTGAGCGTCGGCTGGCGCAGGTTCAGGGCGCGGGCCAGGTCGGCTTGCGTGCGCGGCTGGCCGGCTCCGAGGGTCAGCAGGATGGGGATCGCGGCGGGCGAAATCCCGAGGGGGCGCAAGATCTCGGACATGTGCCGCTCCAACTGGCGTGCTACCAGATTCACGACGAACCCGAACGGTAGTTCCGTCATTTGAGTTCCCTTCAGGGCGGGGCCGCGCTCCCCACGAAAACTTAGCATGCTAAGTAAATTGTATCGGCAACCGCGAAAGGCTCCGACCCACCCGTGGGATGATGGGCGGGTGCCGCCGCACCCCTCACCCGCAGGAGATCAGATGACCAACTGGCGCGACTTCGACCCGGCCCTCGCCGACGTCCTGACCAAGCTGCCCGACGGCGGCGTCCTCGTCATCTCGGGCACCGGCGGGTTCATGCAATTCCGCCGCGACGCCGACAGCCTCCTGGCCGAAGTCAGCAACGAGTCCGCCGACGATGAACCCAGGCTCCGCGACCGCGGTTGGGAGCTCGTCGATTCCTGGTCGGGGCTGTGGCGGCGCCGCTTCGACCGGCCCGCCACAGGCGACGCGGCCACCGCCGTCGTCGACGAGGTCGGGTACGCGCTGCGTAGAGTCTGGGGCTGGACCGGTCTCGAGGGCTTCAGCTACCAGTCGTGGCGGGAGATCAACAAGCGCGTCCTCGGCTTGTTCCCGAAGACGGAGGAGCGCCCCCTCAGCTGGCCGGGCCTGAAGCTCGCCCAGCGCGCCGAGGGGGAACGCGTCGACGACTAGTCGCGCTCGGGACGGCTGACGGGCAGGCCCGGGTCGAACGGCCCAGGGTTCAGTAGCCGTGTCACGAGCTCCGGGACGTCGTCAGATGTGACCGGACCCACCCACGCCATGTCCGGCTGCACGACGACGACCGGGGCCTGATTGCAGGGAAAGACGCACCCGGCCTGCGACAGCAGCACCTCCGTGTCTTCGGCGCCCCGGCGCGCGAGGTGCTCCGACAGCGCCGTGTGGGTGGCCGCCGCGCCTTTCGCGTTGCACCGCGGGCCGCGGCAGATCAGGACATGACGCGCGACATCGGGCACTTTGGCCCATCCCGGGTTGCTCAACGAGTCCTTCGCGGACGGCGGACGGGCCGCGCCGACCTCCGGCAGCGCCACCGGGACGCCGTGAACGGCCCCCGGCTCCAACCACAGCTTGAGCCGCGGCCCGCGCGTGATCAGCCACCAGCGCGCCACCCGTCCCAGCCACGAGATCGGGCCCTGATCGTCGCCGAACGTCACGCCGACCAGCCGCACCGCCCCGACATCGCCGGCCGCCGCCAGGGCGTCGAGCTGGGTGACGAGCGCCGGCCCATCGCCCTGCAGTACCGCGGTGGCGGCCCCGAGCCGCTCCCCGGCTTCGGCCAGCTCGGCCCAGTATGTCGCGTCGAGAAACGTCAACGCGACCAGCAGCGTCTTCATGCGCGACTCCAGTTCACTCGCATCCGGTCGTCGACGACGACGGCCGCCCGCACGTCGAACACCTCGTCGATCAACTCCGAGGTCAGCACGTCCTCAATGGCCCCCTGACTATGTAGGCGTCCCTCGTGCATGACGGCGACATCGCGGCAGAACGCGGCCGTCAGGTCGAGGTCGTGCAGGACCGCGATGACGGTGATGCCCAGCCGGTTGACCCGCTCGAGGAAGTCGAGTTGGTGGCTGAGATCCAGGTGGTTCGTGGGCTCGTCCAGCAGCAGGACTCGCGGCTGTTGCGCCAGGGCGCGCGCTAGGTGGACGCGCTGCCGCTCGCCCCCGGATAAGGTCGGCCAACGTCGCTTAGCCAGGTGCGTCACCGCCGCCGCCTCCATGGCCTCGTCGACGGCATTGGGATCGCGATCGCGAGCCCCCGGCCAGGCGCCGATGTGCGGGATGCGGCCCAGGGCGACGACATCGCGGACCGCCAGATCGAGGTCGGTGCTGGGGTGCTGCTCCACCACCGCGATCTGCCGGGCCCGCTGCTTGGCGGGCAGGCTCGCCAGGGGCACATCGTCGAGGAACACGCGCCCGGCGGCCGGCACGCGGAGGCCGGCCGCGAGATGCAGGACGGTGGTCTTGCCGGATCCGTTGGGCCCGACGAGCGCGGTGAGGGTCCGTGGCGCGAACTCCAGCGTGATATCGGAGACGATGCGTCTCCCGTCGGCCTCCCAGGCCACCTTTTCGAGTCGGATCATGAGCGGGCCGCCTGTCTGCGTAGCAGGTAAACAAGCACCGGGGCGCCGATCGTCGCGGTGATGATGCCGATCGGGATCTCGACGCCTTGCCTTAGCGACCGGGCCAGCGTGTCCGCCACCAGCATCAGCGCCCCGCCGGCCAGCGCGCTGAGCGGTAGCAGCGTGCGGTGCAGCGACCCAGTTGCGATCCGCACCAGGTGAGGGACGGTCAGGCCGACGAAGCCGATGGGACCGACGAACGCGACGGTCGTGGCGGTGATCAGGGCCGTCAGGATCAAAAGACCCCAGCGGGTTGCGACGACATTGATGCCGAGCGAGCGCGCCGAGGTCTCGCCGAATGCGAAGGCGTCGAGTGCCTGGGTAGCGAACAGCAGCACCAAGAGCGACGCGGCCAGCGCCGCCACCATGATCGCCGCCGATGGCCACCTAACGCCCGCGAACGAACCCAGCGTCCACGTCATGACCTGCCGCGAAACTTCTCGAGCCCCGAACACCATGATCGCGAGCGATGTGAACGCCCCGCACAGCTGTCCCACGGCGACGCCCGCCAGGATGGTGCGGCCGGGCGGCAGCGAGCCGGAGCGCCCGGTGGCCATGCCCAGCACCACCGCCATCGCCGCGATTGCCCCCGTGAAGGCGGCAACCGTCAAGGTCAGGTGCGGTGGCGTAAATGGCAGGGTGACGCCGAATACCAGCACGGTCACGGCGCCGACGGAGGCCCCCGAGGAGATGCCGAGCAGGTACGGGTCGGCCAGTTCGTTACGGGTCAGGGATTGCAGCACGACGCCGCAGATCGCGAGGGCCGCCCCCACCGACAGCGCGCCGATGACTCTTGGCATCCGCAGCTCCCACACGATGCGGTCCGCCAGGACCGTCACGTTCTCCCCCGGGGACAGGGCCAGACGTCGCTGCACCACGTCCACGACATCGCGCAGCGACAGCTCCGCCGATCCCGCCCCGAGTGCCACGGCCGTGGCCGTCACGATGACGGCCACGAGGACCGCGCCCAGCAGCGCGGCCCCCAAGCGGCGATCCATCGTCAGAGCTTGGCGATCTGCTCAGAAACGTGCTTCGCACCCTCAGTTAGGCGGATGCCTGGCGTGGATTCCGAGAACGGCACGACGACATAGGCCTTCTGCTGCACGGCTTTCAGTTTGCTGAGGACCGGGTCGGATTCGAGGTGCTGTTTCCTGGCTTCGACGGTGGACCACGACGCCTCGATCATTACGATCACGTCGGGATCGGCCTCGACGACCTTCTCCCAA
>CAMCJC010000253.1 GCA_945875065.1 uncultured Propionibacteriaceae bacterium
CCCACGGACGCCTCCAACAGATCTCACCCACCCTCGAAGGAAGCATCCACGACGTGAAAGCGTTCGATACCCACGAAGTCCTAAATCATCTAAACGCTAGAAACATCATCGCCGACAAAGGCTACACCAGCCACAGACTCCAGGAGGCTTATTCACAGAATCACTGGCCGTGACTAGAGTTGTATCCTGAATTAATAGATTGGGCGGCTGTAAAGCTGCCGGGCGGGCGTGTGCGGGGGCGGGTCGTCGGCTGGCGGGTCGGATAGGAACTCCAGCAGCCAGTCGTCGGCGTCATCGCCCGGGTCGTGGACGACCTCCTCGAGTCGTTTCGCGCCCGCCAGGACCTGCCGAATCTGGTCCTCCTCGGCCTTCACGTCGTACTTGCCCATGAGGCTGGCGGCGTCGCCCAGCGCCAGGTGCGCCTCGTGCTCGCGCTCGACGAGGCGGGCGAGGATGCGAAGGTCGCCGGCGAACAGGTCGTTGCTGGTGTCCAGCAGCAGCGCCGTGATCTGGGGGCGGTGCCGCTGGCCGTAGCGGTCGATGCGGCCGTTGCGCTGCTCGATCCGGATCAGCGACCACGGGATGTCGAAGTGAATCAGGTGGTGGCATTGCCGGTGCAGGTTGACGCCCTCGCTCGCGACGTCGCCGGTGATCAGCAGCCGGATGGGGGAGTGGGACTGCTTGAAGCTCTCGACGATGCCCTGCTGGACGTCGTCGGCGAGGCCGCCGTGGAGGGTAGCGACGGCGTCGGCAGGGAGCTTCAGGTCCTTGCGGAGGCGCTCGGCGAGCCAGGCGAGAGTCGGGACGCGCTCGCTGAAGACGACCGCCCGGTTCGCGGTGACGTCGATCTCGCGCAGGTAGCCAAGGAGCTCGTCGTACTTGGCGGAGGCGTCGAAGCAGGCGTCGTTCAACTCAGCCAGACGCTTCAAGGCTGCGGTCTCGGTGCGGGCGGCGACGCCGTCGCCGAGGCGCCGCAGCCGCTCCGTGATCGTCTCGCGCAGGGCCGCCGGGGAGGACAGGAGCGCCTTGGCGAGGGTCTAGGGAAACAGCTTGCCGGAGCCGGAATACGGGCTCGCGCTCTGCGGGTACAGCCACGTCGCCACCAGTTCCTCGGCGACGGCCTCCTCGGCGAGCGACGCAGGCACCAGCCGGTTGTCGGGCTCCAGGCGCTCGGCCCGCTCGGCCCCGACCTCCTCCGCCACCTCGGCGCTGTGCCGGTGGCGTCGGATCGTCAGCTGGCGGACGCGATCCAGGTCGAGGTCGTCGTCGCCGCTGACCGCCGTCGGGTCGAGAAGCCGGATGAGGTTCGCGAACGAGGCGGCCTTGCCGTTGTGCGGGGTGGCGGAGGCGAGCAGCAGCGCGTCGGTCTGGGGCGCGAGGATCTGCGCGAGCCGGTTGTTCTGCGTCTCGGTGTTCGTGACGTTGTGCGACTCGTCGATGACGACGGCGTCCCAGTGGTGGCGGCGCAGGTCGTGGATGAAGCGCTCCTGCTTGAGCGTGTCGATCGAGATGATGACGCGCCGGTAATACGTGAACGGGTTCCGGCTGGCCGGCAGCTTCTGCTTGACGCGGGCGACGCCGGCGGAGTCGAGGCGGACGAACGGGATCGCGAACCTCGTCCACAGCTCATGCTGCATCTGTTCGAGCACATGGCGCGGGGAGACGATCAGGATCCGGTCGCCCCGGCCGCGCCGGATCAGCTCGGCCAGGATCATGCCGATTTCGAGGGTCTTACCCAGCCCGACCGCATCCGCCAGCAGGATGCGGGGCTGCAGCGACGTCGGGAGCGGCTGCGCCAGCATCGAAGTAGACACCGTCAAGCTGGGGTCGGCCAGTGGCACCGGGGTCTTCCGCAGCGTCGACTCCAACCACAGCCGCGACCTGCGATACCGAGGCGAATCGTCGGCCCGTACCTTCCCGTCCCGGGGATCCAGCACGACGATGTCATCGAGGCTCTGATAAAAGGTCGCCGACTGGCCGCGCACCAACTCCGACAGGCCGTGAGCGACGATGGCCAGCCCGTCGCCGGTCTCCTCGACCTGGGTGACGAGCCACTCCTCGTCGCGGACCACCACGACCACCCCAGGTGCGAACACGTCCGTCACGCGTCCCCTTTTCCGGCCGACAGCATAGTGGGCAAGACGGGGGCAGCGCCGCTGGCGCCCGCACGTGCCTGGGGACAGCGACGACGCGTTGCGTCCAGGCACCACGACGAAACGGCCAGCAGGTATGAACTTTGCGTAACCCTTGATCACGGGGGAACCTACTGGTACCGTGATGAACGATACTCCAGCGCGATGCGGGTTTCTTTCACGCGAGGACAATGTTCAAAGGCTGAACAGTTCATCCTGCCCCTGCGGGGCGTGAGCGGTGCGGCATCGGAGGAAGGCAAGTGGGCTCAACCAAAAGTAATCTTGAGTGCTTTGTGGAGGACCTCAAAGATGGGCGAGTGTTCTTCTTCGCGGGCAGCGGTGTTAGTCTCGGCTCCAAGATGCCCTCCGTGACGGACATCTTGGGGGCGACCGTCGACCATTTCCTGCCAAATGTCTGCAAAGACCTTAAGGAGCGAGGAAAGCTACTGCAAGAGATGCAGCCTGAGGCGTTCTACGGAGTCCTCCTGGGTGTTTACGACGGCGACATGTCCTGCCTGGACTTTTGGCGTGCCCTACATCCAGATTCCTGGGGGGGCCACCTGCGGTGCTTGCCGAATCTTGTCCACCTGATGATTGTGCGTTCGGCATATGAGACCGGGCTCCCGGTTTTCACGACCAACTTTGACACCATGTTCGAGGAGGCTTGCGAGCAGCAGAGTCTTCCCTATCGGGTGTATCCTCCCGATGACTCGCCTCCGGGCGACGTGCGCAACCCTGGCAAGGTTGCGATCTGCAAGGTTCATGGCAGCGTCCAGAATCCGGGAGCCGTGAGTTTTAGCCCAAACAGTCTGCGGACCACAATGCGTGGCATATCCTCTTTCAACACCCCGTGGGTGGAGTTCCTGGAGGCCTGCATGAAGGAGGCCCACATTTGTTTCGGCGGGTACAGTGGGCGTGATGCCGACTACTTTCCACAGGTCCGCCTATTTGTCTCACAAGGGGCGAAGACGCCATACTGGTTCGATCGTTTCCCAGACGATGCGGCTAAAGCCTCTGCGGATGCAGGCAAATCAGTAGTCGACGAAACTCTGCGGAACGCCAAAGCCTGTCGAGCGCGGAGGATTGATCAATTCCCGAGCGACGTCTTCCCGGGCCTGTGGGGACCGGTGTTCGGGGACGCTCCCCCCTGCGTAGAGCCCAGCAGTGGCGACGTCAAGGCGGTCCTTGACGCGATCGCCAAGCGGATGGGGTCGTCGAGGGCGCCCGAGGAGCTCCTCTGGCTGCGAGTGCTGGAGAGTCGGGGGCTGTGCGAACGAGCTTGGACCTTGGCGCAGCGTTTGCTTCAGGAGCGTGACCGTCTTCGACTCGACTTGAGGAAAACGACCCAGCTGTTCGAGTCCGCGACCAACATGGCGCGAGAGCGGGCGCTTTTCACTACATATCGAAAACTTGCGCGCAAAACCCTCCGCTTGGCAGAGAAGTTCGACAGGCGCTCGCCCGGCCGGGCGGGAGCAGTGCTGAATGCCCGCATCCAAGTGACATCCTCGTATCAAATGGAAGTCCCCAGCCATCTTGGAGTGAGGCCCGACATCCTGGACCTCGGGCTGCTGGCATACGTCATGCTGCGGTTCCGCATCGGCATTCTGCGCGCCGAGTTGGGGTCGCGAGTCAAGCCCGAACTGCATCGCAGCCACAGCTTCGTCCTTGAGGAGGCTCGCGTCCGAGAGGCTGCCATCTACGTTGGCTTGTGCCAAATGTCTGGCACTCTCGGTCGGCTTCTCAAACCCAGAGTGCTCAAACGGCTGCATCAAATCGAGCGCAGAGCCTACCGTGAAGGCAATACGGCGTCACGAATCGGGGCGCTAAAGTACCTGGCCCGACTGGACGATGATCCTCAGCACGGGCAGACTGCAAAGACGGTCGCTGACCTGTCAGGTGATGTGAGCGCTCGATCAATCGTCGAGCGTGATGAGGCGCTCCGGGGGCGAAACGCGAGGGGTAGCGGAGATAACCTGAAGCAGGCGATTAAGCACGCCGTCGATAATGGGAACCCTCTCAACGAGATCAAGGCTCGCCTTGCGAAGCTGGGCAAGGAAGACAGTGACGAAAAGTGGGACGAGCACTGGTCGCGTGTCTGTGAGCTGATGGATAAGGTGGAGAGCTGGAATCTGAAGCGGACGTTCCGGAGAGTCAAGTCCAAGCTTCAGAGTCGGCGTGAGAGTTGAGAGCTCTTCCATTCGACCGTGCACGCGCCCACCCTCAAACAAGGCGGCTTGGAGACCGATCATCCCCTCGACGGTCTTCCCAGACTCTGCCCTAGGATCGCTGCGTGAGTAACGACGTGCTGGAGTTGCTGCTTAACCACCCGCTGGTGGTCAGTGCC
>CAMCJC010000254.1 GCA_945875065.1 uncultured Propionibacteriaceae bacterium
TCGGCGTGACTGAGAAGGAGATGAGTCGTGGCACGACCCCCGGTGATCCCGGCGGAGAAGAAGACCAGGACCGTGCTGAGTATCATGGCCGGTGAGATGAGCATCGCCGAGGCGGCGCGCAAGGAGAAGGTCTCTGAGCAGTCGATCGGACGTTGGAAGGCTGACTTCCTCGAGGCTGGCCGAACGGCATTGATCGCCGGCAGATTTGGGCCTTCGACCAGGGAGGCCCAGCTGGAGGCTGAGGCCGCCTAGCTGACTACTGCGTTGGCGAGGCGCATCTTGAGGCACGGGCGTGGAAGAAGAGCGCTGAGGACCGTCTGTGCCCCTCGAGGTAATCCGCACCGAGGCGGGGATACCGACCACGAGGTTCTGCCAGCTGGTCGGCATCCCCGAACGGACCTACCGTCGCTGGCAGGCATACGCACGAGCCGGGGCACGGTCAAAGGTCCATGGTCGCAGTCGGCATACGAGGCTTTCCGCGAGGTGATCACCGGCCTGGCCGCGCAGCACACAGCGTGGGGGCACAGCAAGATCTGGGCCATGGCCAGACACCGCGGGCACCAGGTGTCGATGTCGACCAAGGCCTGGGTCATGGACGACGCGAGCCTGCTGCTCAAGGCTGACTTATCGGCGAGAACGTCGCCAACTCGCCCAGACCCGTAAGTCGGCGTTCGCGAAGATCCCGACAGGGCCGAACATGGTCTGGCAGTTCGACTTCTCCGAGTACGGGACGAGCGTTGGCGGCATGTGGCGGGTCGCGAGGGCGCGGACTACTGGTCGAAGTACGAATTCGGGTGGCACTGGTCGCCCACGGGCGAACCAGCACGACGCGATCACAGCCCTGGAGCTGGCGCTGGCTGAGGCCGGGGTCCAAGCTGCCCGAGGGACTGGACCTGGTGGAGTACCTCACCGACCCTCAGACCGGGGAGGTCGTGCCGATCACTGACAACGGCGGCTCGTTCCGATCGGACCGGTTCGCACGGTTCATCAAAGATACTCCCGAGCTGGATCACGTCCACACCCGGGTGCGGTCCCCGGGCCAGAACGGGGTACGGGAGCGAGCATTCGGGGCGCTGAAGTACGAGCGGCTCAACCGCGAAGACATCGCGGACATGCACGACCTGGTCGCTCGCGGTGAGGAGCACAGGGTCGAGTTCAACACCGTCCGGCCGCACGAGGCTCTCTCCTGGAACAGACCCCGAGATGCGTACCTGGGCCTTGCCGCCCCAGATTTCCCGAGCCCGAAAACCTGCCACTTCCTTGACACGGGACAGCTCTGGGGCAGGCGAGTCTCCTTGGTAGCAGTCGCCGGGAACGAAAGCCTGGCGCGCTCCGCGGCGTCTCGTTCGCCCTAAGGGTCGCCTTGCTGACGATCTGATCGAACATGTGGCGCAACGACCCGAAGTCCCGCCGCTCGGAGGCTGCTCGGCTCGCCTGGTCGTTGGTCGCGCCGTGCGTGCATCGCACGCCAGTCGAGCTGCCAGTCGGCGTTGGGGGCGAGGTGGTTCCAGAACACCCGTTGCGTCCTGCCGATGCCCTAACGAAACGGGTGCATGTAGTTGAACTGGTCGTAGTGATTAATCCAAGTGATCAATGAACTGGTCCCGACTCATGCCGCGCAGCTGGTTGTCCGCGCGCAGCGTAGCCAGCGGCACGAACGATCACCGAGACGGGGAGGAAGACTGGGCACCCTCCACGTTCTTGCGAATGTCGACGCTGCGCAGCTCCCCCGCCCAGTCGTAAACGTCCTGAAACAGATGGCTGTGAATTGAGCGCAGCTCATCGAGGTCACCGGTCGGCTTCACCGGGTGATCCATGAGTTGCACCAAGCGGGCAAACGAAAGGTCGCCCTCGGCTTCATCGAGGGCGACCTTCGTCTGTGCGCCGACCTTGTTCCGCAGCAGGCCCGTCTCGGGATCGAGGTACGGGTCGACGAACTCAGTCGAGGCCATAGCGGGCGCGGACCACCAGCTCGTCAGAGCCGATGCGGCCGACGACGTACTCGTCGGCGTCCTGAAGGCCAGCTGCCGTCACCGGCAGACCCTCCAGCTCACCGCTGTGGATGGATTGCTTCGGCTACGCGCAGCTCACGCTCGGCCACGGTTGTCGCGACCGTGGCAGCCTTAGTGGCCACGGGACGCTCCTCTCGTTCGGTGTTAATTCCTTTACCGAAACGGTCCAGGGGCAGTTTTGGGTCGTTTGGGTTTCGGGCCGGCATGTCGACCTTCGTCAACCCTCAGTGGGCGTCGGCTCACAAACGATCGTTTACGGGCCGATAGCTCCACCCCGCATGTCAGCGTTCGAGCTGACCTGGCCGATCGGCGGTAGGTTCGGCTCACTCGTGCTGCGGCCCCGCGACCTCGACACGGTCAAGCAGGGTTCGGTAGTGCAGTTCGCAGTCAGGGCCGCTGCGGCGATCGATCGGGCTTTCATGGGCCACTCCCCCCATCGAGCGGCCCTGGGGCAGCTCACGGGCTCCTATGCTCAGGAACCGGCCGCCCGCCGTTGTACTTGCGGTATAGTCGCTCAACCTCCGCCATGACGGCCCTGGTTGATGAACTGCGAAAGCGAGCGTGCCCCTTCGGAGGCCATCGTGTGCAGGTATCGACCGGTTAATCGACGTCCCTGGTCGCTAGAACTCTTCAAGCAGACTGCGGGCAATGGCTGATCCCAGGGGGATGGGGATGGCGTTACCGATCTGGCGTGCGATCGAGGTCCGCGAACCGACGAATCGATGGGTGCGAGGAAAACCCTGGAGCAGAGCGGCTTCGTAGTGGGTGATCGCCCGGTCTTCTTCGGGATGGAGGTAGCGGCCCTTCTCGGGCTTGAAGAACTCGGTGCGGATCGTCACCGAGGGACGGTCCCAGCGCAGTCGCCCCATGACGTCCAGCGATCCGCTGGTGTGCCTGAGCCAGCACGGTGCTTTGAGATCGTCGGGAAGGTCTGTGCGGTTTCCCCCTGCGGGGATTGCGGCGAACCTGCGCTTCGACAGCCCCGTGTAGGAGCGCGACCAGTGGAGGTCCCGTGGGGCGAAGGGGCCATGTGAGGGCCTGCCGTCGACCGTGGTGATCCTGGCGTCGAAGACGGCGTCCCTATCGGGCGTCCGCGGAACCCGGGCGAGGACCTGGCGGACGGTCCTGTACGGGAGGAGGCCATCGGCACCGTCCGCGGAGTGGGTGGGCTCTGGGAAGCAGGGAGCGTCGAGGTCCCGATGATGACCGATGATCACCGTGCGGCGCCTCGCCTGCGGGGCCCCGAAGTCTGCTGAGTCGAGCACCCGATGGGCGAACGCGTAATCGGAGAGGAAGCCGCCCGGCGCGGTCGCCTCGACGAAATCCCTGTATTGGGGGGACTTGGCGAAGGCGGGGACATTCTCCACGATGAAGTACTTCGGCTTCACCCTGGTGAGCACGGTCGCGTACTCGCGCCACAGGGAGTTCCGCTCATCCTCCGCGTCCTGCTTGCCCAGGGTGGAGAACCCCTGGCAGGGCGGCCCTCCGACGACGACGTCGATGCTGTCGGCCGCTGAGTCGAGGGAATTCCACTCCTGGATCGATCCGGTGAAGACATCAGCTTCGCTGAAGGTCTTCGAGTACGAGGTTGCGGCGAAGGGATCCATCTCGACCGCAGCGACGCTGCGGAAGCGGGGTGATGCCTGGTGGAAGCCTGCGGTGAGTCCGCCCGCGCCGGCGAACAGGTCGAGGACGCGGATGGGTGTGTCGGATTCCATGCCCCAAGGGTAGCCGGCACCGGGCGCGTCGCTAACAGGCGCGCCAGTCCCGCCGGGCGTTCATTCCGCGATAGATTTGGCGATGCCGGATCAGGTCCAGTGCCTGCGATTCCAATCCTTCCGGCAGTGCCGATTCACCCAGGAGGATGCCGCGTGGCGAAGAGGAAGCTCATCGAGGTCGCGCTGCCTCTGGACGAGATCAATAGGCAGTCGGTCAGGGAGAAGTCGATCCGCAAGGGGCATCCCTCCACCCTGCACCTGTGGTGGTCGAGGAAGCCCACCGCGACGGCCAGGGCGGTCCTTTTCTCCCAACTCGTCGACGACCCCTCCGAGCATTACGCCTCCTTCCTCGCCGAGGCGAAGCATGAGGAGTTCGACGATCCCGCGGCGGAGGCCTCCCGCCGGGTCGAGGCCGAGAGGCGGAGGCTCTTCCGCCTCATCGAGAGGATGGTCGACTGGGACAACCTCTCGGATGAGGATCTGTGGCGCGAGATCCGCCGGGAGATCCGCGAGTCCTGCGGGGATCGGCCCCCGGTCCTCCTCGACCCCTTCGCGGGAGGGGGTTCGATCCCACTCGAAGCGCAGAGACTGGGCCTCAAGGCCGAGGCCTCGGACCTCAACCCCGTCGCGGTCCTCATCAACAAGGCCCTCATCGAGATCCCTCCCGGGTTCGCCGGACGGCCGCCGGTGCACTCCGATGCGGAGAGGGTGGTGCCCTCATGGCCGGGGGC
>CAMCJC010000255.1 GCA_945875065.1 uncultured Propionibacteriaceae bacterium
TTCGAGTTGGGTCACGCGATCGGCGTGTTGCCAGTCGCAGCCGCCGCATCGGCCGGCGATGGGACATGGCGGAATCACCCGTCCAGAGGCCGGCTCGATGACCTCCACTACTTTGGCCCTGTCGAACTTCTTTCCGGTCTCGGTGACCGTGATGCGCACCAGCTCGCCTGGCAGGCCGCCCGTGACGAAGACAACCTTTCCGTCTAGGCGCCCGACGACCGTTCCGCCGTGGGCGACCCGCTCCAGCCGAACCTCAGTCATCGGCGCGCCGGATCGTGCTTCCGCAGCGCACTGCTCAGTTGATAAGGCACCGAAATGACCATGACGCCCTTCATCAGATCCAGCTTGTCCCGGATGAGACGGGAGGTCTGGTTGTGCAGGAACCGCTCCCACCAGCGCCCGACGATGAAGTCGGGGATGTAGACGGCGACGACGTCTCTCGGGTTCTCCGTCCGCAGCTCGGAGACGTAGCGCAGGAACGGCTGAGTAATCTCGCGATACGGGGATGCGATCACCCGTAGCGGAATCCCGAAGTCTTCCTTGTCCCAGGCCGCGACCATCTCACGCGTCTCGTCGTCGTCGACCGCGACGGTGACCCCGGCGAGACTCGTCGCCCGGCTGGCCTTGGCGTACGCGATGGCCTTGGCCGTGGGGCGATTGACTTGCTGCACGAGTACGACGGCCCGCACACGGCTGGGGAGGATCCGGTCGGTCCCGCCGTGCATCGCCAGCTCATCGCGCACTCGGTTGTAGTGGCTCCGCACACTGATCATGCCGACGTACAGCACCGCCATGGCGAGCAGCGCCAGCCACGCACCGTGCGTGAACTTCGAGATCAGGACGATGATGAGGACAGTGCCGGTACAGGCCGCGCCGATAACGTTGATGACTCGCGCCCGCTGCATGCGGCGCCGCTCGCCGCGGTCGAGCTCGGTGCGCAACGCCGTCGTCCAATGCTGGATCATGCCTGCCTGTCCGACCGTGAAAGAGATGAACACGCCCACCACGTACAGCTGGATGAGGGCCGTAACCGATGCCTGGAACGCGATCACCAGGCCGATCGCCGCGACGGCAAGGGCGATGATGCCGTTGGAATAAGCCAAGCGATCGCCGCGCGTGTGCAGCTGACGGGGCAGGAACCCATCCTTGGCCAGAATGGAGGCCAAGCTCGGGAAGCCGTTGAATGCGGTGTTCGCTGCCAGGAACAGAATCGCCATCGTTGCGATCACCACTACGTATAGGCCGGGCGGAAACCAGCCGCCGAAAATCGTTCGCGCAAGCTGTCCGGTGACCGTCGGGGCCTGCTCGTGCACCGTGGTGCCGTCCGCCGTCACGTAGTGGGTGCCCGTGAGCTCGTCGATGAGGCGCACACCGGTGAGGTTCGCCAAGATCACGATGCCGAGGAACATTGAGATGGCGATGCCGCCCAGCGCAGCGAGGACGATGGCCGCATTGCGGCTCTTCGGTGGACGAAACGCCGGGACGCCGTTCGCGATGGCCTCGACACCAGTCAAGGCGGCGCAGCCCGATGAAAACGCACGGGCGACGACGGCTATCAGCAGCCACCCACCTGCTGTGAGAGAGCCGTCTGGGGCGCGTACCAATAGGTCCGCGGTCTCGCTGCGCAACGGCTGCCCGAGGACGAGGACGCGGAAGAAGCCGACGACGATCATCCCGAGCATCGAAAACATGAAGATGTACGTCGGCCAGGCAAACAGCCCACCCGATTCCCGCAGGCCGCGCAGGTTCGCGAGGGCCAGCAGTGCGATCACGACGACCGCGAGCACCACCTCCCGCCCGTCGATCCACGGGATCAAGGCTTTCGCGTTCGCCATGCCGGAGGAAACGGACACGGCGACCGTAAGCACGTAGTCGACCAGCAACGCGGAGGCGACCGTGAGCGCGGCGTGGTTCCCGAGATTCGCGGAGGCCACCTCATAGTCGCCTCCGCCGGTCGGGTACGCGCGGACCGTCTGCCGATAGGACAAGACGACCACGGCGATCACGAAACCAACGGCCAACCCGATCTGCCACGAGAAGAGGTAACCGGTCATACCGGCGAAGGACAAGGTAATCAGGATCTCGTCCGGCGCATAAGCGACGGAGCTGAGCGCATCCGAGGCGAAGACGGGCAGGGCGAGCCGCTTCGGGAGGAGAGTCTCGCCCAGCTGAGCGTTAGCCAACCGCCTGCCAACGAGCACGCGCTTGACGCCGGCAACGATATTCACGAGTCCCCACGGTAGACCTTCGTCAGAGGTTTTGCGATAACGTCATTCCCATGCACATCGTCATCATGGGCTGCGGACGCGTCGGCTCCATGCTGGCCCGTGGGTTGGAGAATCGCGGGCATTCAGTAGCGGTGATCGACGTCAGCGGCGACTCGTTCCGCCGGCTCGGCAGCGACTTCCAGGGCACGACCGTCAAAGGCGTCGGCTACGACCGCGAGGTGCTGGAGGCCGCCGACATTCGGCACGCCGACGGGTTCGCCGCGGTCTCGAGCGGCGACAACTCGAACATTCTCGCCGCGCGTGTCGTACGGGAGCAGTACGGCGTCGACAATGTAGTCGCCCGAATCTACGACCAGGGGCGCGCGGCCGTGTACGAGCGGCTCGGCATCCCCACGGTTGCCACCGTGCGCTGGACCGTCGGCCAGGTAATGCGCCGGCTCCTCCCCGAAGGCAGCGAGCCTGTTTGGCGGGACCCGTCGGGCACCGTTCGGCTGTTGCAGGTGCATGTCCATCACGGCTGGGTCGGCAAGCGTATCCGGGAGCTATCCCAGGCGGTGCAGGCACCCATCCCGTTCGTCAGCCGCACCGGCCGGGGCCTCGTGCCCGATTCCGAAACTCGGTTCCAGGATGGCGACCTGATCTTCGTAGCCTGCGAAACGGAGCGCACCGACGCTGTTGAGTCCCTGTTCTCCGCTCCCCCGGCGCGGAACTGATCGGAAGGAACCGCTATGCGCGTCGCTATCACTGGTGCCGGTAACGTCGGCCGCTCCATCGCCCGGGAGCTGATCAGCAACGGCCACCAGGTGCTGCTGATTGACAAGAGCCCCGGGGCCATCAATCCCGACTCGGTTCCAGGGGCAGAGTGGTTCCAGGCCGACGCCTGCGAGTTGCAGAGCCTGGAGGATGCGGAACTCGACAACTGTGACGTCGCGATCGCGGCCTCCGGGGATGACAAGGCGAACCTAGTGCACTGCCTACTCGCTAAGACCGAGTTCGGCGTGCCGCGTACCGTCGCCCGCATCAACCACCCAGGCAACGAGTGGATGTTCGACGATGCCTGGGGCATTGACGTAGCCGTCTCAACGCCGCGCATCATGTCGGCTCTGGTTGAGGAGGCGGTCTCCACCGGGGAGCTGGTGCGGCTGTTCACCTTCACGAAGTCGATGACGAATCTCTCGGAGATCCGTCTGCCGCTGAACAGCCCGTTCGTCGGGCGACGCATCCGCGAGCTTGAGCTGCCGCGCGAGGTGGTGTTGGTGGCGATCATCCGTGACGGCATTCCACTTACTCCCGAGCGCGACGCGGCCGTCGAGGCGCTGGATGAACTGCTGTTCGTGGCTAGCCAGGACGCCGAGGCAGAACTCAGCGCCCTGTTCGCGGTTACCGACTAGGAGACGATCTCAAACTCGGGGCCGTCGTCGCCGGCGCACACCCGCCCCGAGACCACCATGTTGCAACCGGGCTGGATGCATTCAAGTTTGCGCGGGCCGAGCCAAACCAGCCCGAGCTTGCCCGTGCCATCGGATAGCTGAGCCGACAGTGAACCAGACGGTTCCTTCGTGATCCACCGGATGGTGCCACGCACCTTGACGCGAGAGCGTTCCTTGCAATCGGCAAGACGGCACGCGCCCGAGTCTTGGGCCTGCTGCGCTAGCACTTCGTCTTCCAGCTCCTCCGAACTGGTGAAGGCCCGCCGAATCCGGTTCAGCAGGCCGGGCGACTTCACAGTCATGACTGCTCCAGCTTGGGTACTTTCAACGTGATGAGGCTTCCAGGTGCGGCCGGCTGCGTTCCGCGTCGCACCACGAGGTTTGCGAAACACTCCTGGAGGGCGATTGCAGCGTCCTCGTTATCGGGCTCGAGCGCGGCCTTGCCGACCAGGACGCCTCGGATGATCCATCCGGGGCCCCCTGCGAGCCAAGTGCGGGAAAGCTGGAGGGCCGGTCGCCCCTCCGAATCGGTCATCGGCTGGCTGCGACGACCATCGACCCCGACCGGGCCAACCAGGAGAGCCACCTCCACGCCCGCCCATACAGAGGCTTGGGTGATCTCATCACGAACCTCAGCGAGCATCGACGACGTGCGTGGGCCGGCGAACAGGGCCACCTCGAGGGCCGAGGCGCCGTCTCCGACCATGATCGATTGCACGTGTTCGCGGGCGTCGTCAACCTGCAGCTGGAGCGTCATGCCCTCGAATGGGGTGATGACGAGCGG
>CAMCJC010000256.1 GCA_945875065.1 uncultured Propionibacteriaceae bacterium
GAGCACGCCGAGCGGAACCTCTACGACGTCGTCGTCGTCGACACCGCGGGACGCCTTGGAATCGACGAAGTCTTGATGCGGCAAGCGGCCGACATCAAAGCGGCCACCAATCCCGACGAGGTCCTGTTCGTCGTCGACGCGATGATCGGTCAAGACGCCGTCAACACCGCCAAGGCGTTCGATGAAGGCATTGGCTTCGACGGCGTGGTCCTGACCAAGCTCGACGGCGACGCCCGCGGCGGTGCCGCCCTATCGATTGCGCGCGTGATCGGCAAGCCCATCATGTTCGCCTCCAACGGCGAATCCCTGACGGACTTCGACGTCTTCCATCCTGACAGGATGGCCAGCCGGATCCTCGGCATGGGCGACGTCCTGACCCTCATCGAGCAGGCGGAACGCACGTTCGACGCCGAAGAGTCGCGCAAGGCCGCCGAGAAGCTGTCCAGCGGCAAGGGACAGTTCGGCCTGCAGGATTTCCTGGGGCAGATGCAACAGCTTCGCAAGATGGGGCCGCTGTCAAAGATCTTCGGGATGCTGCCCGGAGCCGGGCAGTTCAAAGACGCCATCGAGGCGATCGACGAGAAGGAGGTCGACCGCATCGAGGCGATCATCTTCTCCATGACCCCAGCCGAACGCGATGACGTCTCCATCCTCAACGGGTCCCGGCGTGCCCGCATCGCGCGCGGCGCGGGCGTGCAGGTCTCCGACGTCAACAACCTGGTCGACCGCTTCGTCGAGGCCCGGAAGATGATGGAACGCATGGCCGGCGGCATGATGCCAGGAATGCCCGGCATGGGCGGCCGGGCCTCGCGCAAGCAGGCCAAGTCAGGCAAACAGGCCAAGCGCGGCAAGAAGATCTCCGGCAACCCGGCCAAACGCAAGCAGCAGGCCGCCGAGCGCGCCGCTGGCATGCGTCCACAGCCACAGACCATGGATGACTTCGAACTGCCGCCCGAGCTCAAGAAGATGTTCGACAACCAGAATCAATGACGCGCTAGGCGACCCCCTAGTCTTGCCTCATGACCACTGAGCCCCTGCACATCCGCGGCATCTTTCTCCCCGAAACCGAACCCAAGGACCTGTGGATCAAGGATGGGGTTCTAACCGGCGAGCCCATAGCTGGTGCTACCACGCTCGCCCGGGACGTCTACGTCACGCCCGGCCTCGTTGACGCTCACTGCCACATCGGCCTTGGGGTCGAGGGGCAGGTGACCCGGGAGGTCGCACTGGCGCAGGCCCAGGCCGACCTCGCCGCTGGCACGATGCTGGTCCGCGACGCCGGGTCGCCTTCAGATACCCGCTGGGTGCAGGGCGACGACGGGCTACCGCGCCTGCTGCGCTCCGGTCGACACATCGCGCGCACCCGTCGCTACATCCGGCACCTCGCTGTGGAGGTCGAACCGGACGACCTCGCCGCCCAGATCCGCCACGAGGCGCGAGACGGCGACGGCTGGGTCAAGCTGGTGGGGGACTGGATCGACAGGTCCACCGGCGATCTCGAGCCCTCGTTCCCCGCCGACGTCGCGGCTCAAGCTATCGCGGTCGCCCACGAGGAGGGGGCGCGGGTGACCGCCCACTGCTTCGGGGAACAGTCGGTGGCCGAACTCGTCGCGGCGGGCATCGACTGCATTGAACACGGCACCGGAATGTCCGATGACGTGATCGACGAGATGGCGCGACGCGGCACCGCACTCGTCCCGACCATCATCAACCTCAACCGGTTCCCGCAGTACGCCGAGCCGGGACGAGAAAAGTTCCCCAAGTTCGCCGACCACATCATGGCGCTGTACGGGCGACGTCGCGAGACCATCGGCAAGGCGATCGAGGCCGGCATCCCTGTATTTTCCGGCACTGACGCCGGCACCGTCGTGCCGCACGGTCAGATCCTCGAAGAGGTGGCAGAACTGGCGAGTCTTGGCGGCGGAGACTTCGCGCTGCGAGCCTCGTCGTGGGGGGCGCGGGCGTGGCTCGGGGCGGCTGCCTTGGGCGTTGGGGTCAGCGCTGATCTCATCGTGACGGCCCGCGACCCGCGCGAGGACGTCACGGAACTGCGGCGCCCCCTAGCGCGGGTGCTGCGGGGCCGGGTGCTGTGAGTCAGCCCCACCCGAGCTCGTGGAGGCGCGCCTCGTCGATCCCGTGGAAGTGGCCGATCTCGTGCACGAGCGTGATGTAGATCTCGTCGTACAGCTCGTCGGTAGAGCAACACATGCGGGATAGCGGGCCCCTAAACAGCACCACCCGATCCGGCAAGGAACCGAACCATGACGAATCCCGCTCCGTCAGCGCGACGCCCTCGTAGATACCGAGGGTGTCGCTGCCGTCCTCGGGCTCGTCCTCGGTGACGATCACGACGTTGTCCAGCCCCTCCAGCAATTGGGGCGGCAAGTTCTCCAAGGCCTCCTCAACGAGGGTCTCGAAGTCGTCCAGGGTGATGTCCACGACATTGATGATACGAAAGCAATTCGGCTTAGCCCGGGATCATCTGGCAGAATGGCCCAGCACCTGTCGCTGGCGCCCTCTAACTCCGGCGAGCACGGTTACCCCGGTGGTTGACCCGCGCGTGCCCCCACACGCTCGGCCGGCCGTCATCACTCGTCTGGAACCAGACTTGACCAACAGGAGAATCCACACCCGTGGCAACCAAGATCCGTCTGAAGCGGCTCGGCAAGATCCGCTCACCCCACTACCGCATCATCGTCATCGATTCCCGCAAGAAGCGCGACGGGCAGGCGATCGAAGAGATCGGCATCTACCACCCGAAGAACGATCCCTCGGTGATCCGCGTCAACTCCGAGCGCGCCCAGTACTGGCTGTCCGTGGGCGCCCAGCCGACTGAGGCCGTCGTGGCCATCTTCAAGCGCTCCGGCGACTGGCAGAAGTTCACCGGCGACAAGACCCCGGCCGGAATCGACCCGCAGCCCGAGCGGCGCGACCGCGAAGCCGAGTTCGCCAAGGCCCTAGCGGAGGACGGGAGTGCCGTGGCCCCCGCGATCTCCAAGGCCCGCAAGAAGGCGGAGGAAGAGGCCGCGAAGCAGGAGGTCGCTGAGGAGCCAGCCGCCGAAGAGGCCGCCGAAGCGTGAGCGCCATGCTCTCCGATGCCCTCGAGCACCTAGTCGCGGGGATAGTCTCCAACCCGGACGATGTGACCGTCCGGGACAAGGAGTTGCGCCGCGGCCGGTTGCTCGAGGTCCGCGTCAACCCTGAGGACATCGGGAAGGTCATCGGCCGCCAGGGCCGTACCGCTTCGGCCCTGCGCACCGTGGTGGGTGCCCTGGCGGGTAACGAGCAGGTGCGCGTCGACTTCGTCGACGTCGACCGCCCCCGCCGCCGCTGAGTAGTGGCCGATCAGGTTGAGGTGATCGTCGGCGTCGTGGGCCGGGCCCACGGCGTTCGAGGGGACGTCTACGTCGAGGTCAAGACGGACGAGCCTGGACGCCGGTTCACGCCGGGCGCCAGGCTCGTGTTGTCCTCAGGCAACCAGGTCGTGATCGCTCGCACCCGCTGGGATCGGGGTCGTCTCGTAGCGGCGTTCGAGGGCTACCCGGACCGCACCGCAGTTGAGACGATACGCGGCCAGCGCCTGATTGCGGTCGTCGCCGCTGAAGAGCGGCCCAGCAAGCCCGACGAGTACTTCGACCGGCAGCTCGCCGGGCTGAAGGTGCGCGACGCTTCCGGAGCCGAGGTGGGGGAGATAATCGAGGTGGAACATTTCCCAGCGCAGGATTGCCTGGCCATCAAGGCCGCCGGCGACAGGCGACTGGTGCCGTTCGTGAAGGCCCTGGTCCCCGTCGTCGACCTGGCAGGCGGCTTTGTGCAGCTCGCCGACGTTGGCGGCCTGCTGGAAGACCTCGAATGAGGATCGACGTTGTCACCATCTTCCCCGATTACCTCGCGCCGCTGCGGCTATCGTTGGTAGGCAAGGCGATCGAATCGGGAATCGTGGAATTGGCGGTTCACGACCTGCGTTCGTGGACCCACGACCGCCACCACACCACGGATGACACCCCTTACGGCGGGGGAGCGGGCATGATCATGAAGCCTGAACCCTGGGGCGAGGCCCTCGACGAGTTGGAGAGCGCACACCCGGCGCCCATGACGGTCGTGGTACCGACTCCCACTGGGCGGGTGCTGACCCAAGAGTTCGCCTACGAGCTCGCTGCGCGGGAACGGCTCGTGTTCGCCTGCGGGCGCTACGAGGGCATTGACCAGCGGGTTCTGGATCACTGTGATGAGGCTTACGAACTGATCGAGGTCAGCCTCGGCGACTATGTGCTCAACGGCGGCGAGGTCGCGGTGTTGGCGGTGACGGAAGCGGTCGTGCGCTTGCTGCCGGGGGTCATCGGTAACCCCGACTCACTCGTCGAGGAGTCGCACGCTCCAGGGCACAAGCTCCTCGAATACCCGAACTACACCAAGCCCCCGATCTGGCGGGGTCGTG
>CAMCJC010000257.1 GCA_945875065.1 uncultured Propionibacteriaceae bacterium
CGCTTGGAAGTTGTCGACGTAATAGCCGACTGCTTGGGTAGAGTCGCCCGTGGCGTCGAAGGTACTCGTGTTCGTGTATCGCTGGCCTTTGTTGACGGATCCACCGTCCGAGAACTTCGTGTAGTAGTAGACGCGGTAATTACAGTCCTTGTTGATCGGGCCGGTGAAAGTGATGTGAGTCTTCGCCGGGTCGCCGGGATCTGCGGCCGCGTTCAGGGTGAATCCACTACCGTTTAGGTTTGGCTCATTCAGGCGGGCAATGATTTTCTCGCTATAGCCCACCGCCGCGGCAGGATCGCCGCAAACCTGGAACAGTTCCGGTCGGCGCTGGTTTTCGTCCAGAACGAACGAGTGGCCGTCGTCAACAGTGTCGGTGATGGCGATCGGATCTCCTAGCTGGGCTTTGTTCCGTTCCCAGTACGCACCCCCCATCTGGATGATCCAGCGGACATGGGTGGCGTCTTTGCCGATGGCGAAGTGAAGCCACTTGGACTGGTTCGGTGAGGGCTTGTACGCAGGAACCTGAATCTGCCCACCCGGGATGGGCACGTCATAGTCCTGGTTGTTTATCGTGATCCGAGCCTGGCCGCTATCGGAGCCGCCATCCACCTGAAGACCGATGATGAGTGTCCCAGCGATGTCGGTCTTCCCGGCGATCGCCGCGCCGAAGGTGCATGTGACGCGCGGTTTGCCTGCACGGTCTTCGAGGAGACACTCGCCTGCCGGCGACCCGTCGGCGGCCTTCATCTCGTACGTGCCACGCCCCTTGATCACGAAATAGTTGGGCAGATCGATCTCGAAGGAGTCCCCAGGTTGGGGGTTGGCCTGGGTCGCATCATAGTTGACCGTAAAGTTCACGTTATCCCACGGCACGAGAGGCTGCCCGTTCGGCTGCGGATTGCCATCACTGTCGGTACGGATCAATTCCAGACCGGTAAACGTGATTCGGTCATTGATCGCGGCACGCGCCACGGTCTGTCCGCCACTCAGAACGAACAGGGTGAGAGTGATGAGGAAAGCACTCCCCAGTGACAGCGCTCGGATTCCTCGTTGGCGCAGCGAAGATGGCATGAGATCCCCCAGTTCCAGACCTTCAACCCATCCGGGTAAAGGCAACCTACTCTGCGCAGAGTACAGACAGAACTATCGAAACACCTAAAGTAAGCCGTTCAGGCGGCTTACCCAGTGATGATAGTTAATTCACTTTTATTAAGTCTGACCCTCGAAGAGTGATGTCACCGAGCCGTCCGTGAAGACCGCGTTGATGGCCTTGGCGATCAGAGGCGCGATGGAGAGCACTGTGAGATTGCTCACTGGCGTGGTAGTTACGATCGGTAGCGTGTTGGTGACGATTATCTCGGACATCCCGGAGTCATTGAGCCGCTGTGCCGCGGGCCCGGAGAAGACGGCGTGGGTGGCGGCGCTGATAACCTTCTCTGCTCCTCGTTCCCGCAGGGCGAGTGCGGCCTGGCTGATGGTGCCGGCGGTGTCGATCATGTCGTCGACGAGCAGGCAGACCTTGCCCGCGACGTCCCCGACAACCTCGTGTACGGCGACGGTGTTCGCCTTCTCGTGGTCGCGACGCTTGTGGATGATCGCAAGTGGGCAACCGAGTTTGTCGCTCCACATGTCCGCGAGACGCACCCGGCCTGCATCGGGTGAGACGATACACATGTCTTCGGTGCTGTACTTGGCCTTGACGTACTCGGCGAGGACCGGAAGCCCCCACAGATGGTCCACAGGGCCGTCGAAGAAGCCCTGGATCTGGGATGCGTGGAGGTCGACGCTCATGATGCGGTGCGCGCCGGCGGCCTTGTACAGGTCGGCGACTAGGCGGGCTGAGATGGGTTCGCGTCCCAGGTGTTTCTTGTCCTGCCGCGCGTAGGGATAGAACGGGGCGACGACGGTGATGCGCTTGGCGGAGGCTCGCTTCAGCGCGTCGACCATTATCAGCTGCTCCATGATCCACTCGTTGACCGGGGCGGCATGAGACTGGATGACGAACGCGTCAGATCCTCTAACGGATTCCTCGAAGCGTACGTAGATCTCGGAGTTTGCGTAGGCGAGGGCGCGGGTGGGCACGAGGTTGGTCCCCAACACGTCGGCGACCTCTTGGGCCAACTCCGGGTAGGCGCGTCCGCTGAACAGCATCAGGTGCTTGTTGTTAGCGGTCAGATCGGTCATGGTGCGCCGTTCAGCCCTTCAGCTTGCCGCGTGACTCGGTGACGGCGGGGTGTGTGGCGCCGTCGCTAGCGGCTGCCGCCTTGGCGGCCTTCGAGTCGGGCCGTCGTTTGGCGATCCAGCCGGGCGAGTTGTGTTGGCGGCCGCGGGCGACGGCGAGGCCGCCGGCCGGCACGTCCTCGGTGATCGCGGATCCGGCCGCGACAAACGCGCCGTCGGCGATGTCGACGGGCGAGACGAGCACGGAATTGGAGCCGACGAACGCGGCCTCGCCGACGTGGGTGGTTGACTTGTTGACGCCGTCGTAGTTGGCGAAGATCGTGCCGGCACCGATATTCGCGCCAGCACCAATGACGGCGTCTCCCGCATAGGTCAGGTGCGGGACCTTCGCGCCGTCGCCGATGACCGCGTTCTTGGTCTCAACGAACGCGCCGATCTTACCGCCGACGCCGAGCTGCGTTCCGGGCCTCAGATAGGAGAAAGGACCGACTGCCGCGTTCTCTCCGATGACGGCGAAGGAGCCGTGGGTGCGGATCACTTGGGCGCCAGCGCCCACCTCGACGTCGGCGAGCGTGGTGTCGGGGCCAATCCTGGCCCCCTCCCCCACCGTCGTGGCGCCCTGCAGCATGACCCCAGGCAGGAGGGTAACGTCGGTCGCAAGCGCGACATCGACGTCGATCCAGGTGGTGCGCGGGTCCAGGATCGTGACGCCCTCTCGCATCCAGTGCTCGATGATACGGCGGTTGAGCTCCTCGTTCATGCGGGCCAGTTGGACGCGGTCGTTGACGCCTTCGGTCTGCCAGATGTCGTCGATGATGAGCGCTCCGACGCTGCGGCCCTGCGCGTGCGCGTAGTGGACGACGTCGGTTAGGTATTGCTCCCCTTGGGCATTGTCTGTGCTGAGTTGAGCCAGGCCGGCACGCAAGGTCGGGGCGTCGAAGACGTAGATGCCGGAGTTGATCTCGCGGATTTCGCGCTGCTCCTCGGTGGCGTCGCGGTGTTCGACAATGCCGGTGATGCGGCCGGCGGTGCGAATTATGCGCCCGTAGCCAGTGGGGTCGTCGATCTCGGCGGTCAGGATCGTGACGGCGTTGCCGCCCTCGCGGTGAGTCGCGACAAGGCGCTGAAGCGTCTCGCCGGTCAGCATCGGGACGTCGCCGTAAGTGACGACGACCTCGCCGTCGAACTCGGGGAGTTCCTTCAGACCGCAGCCGACGGCGTGGCCGGTGCCGAGCTGTTCATCCTGCACGGCGGTGGTTACGGTCTCGTTGAGCGACTCGAGATGCTCAGCAACCTGCGCGCGCTGATGCCCGACGACGACCACTAGGTGCTCCGGGTTCAGGGCGGCAGCCGCGGAGACTGCGTAGCTGAGCATTGAGCGGCCGCAGACTTCGTGGAGGAGTTTGGAGCGGCGGGATTTCATCCGTGTGCCTCCGCCCGCGGCCAGCACCACTACTGCCTTGACTGAGTCCGTTCCGGTACCGACGCTCAACACGCACTCCTTGCTCGGTGGTCAACTCCGTCGCCAACAATACCGGGGCGGATGCGGGGCGGGCAGGAGATCCAACCGTGAGTCGTGGCTCCCCGGGTAGGAGTCGAACCTACTGCGCTAATCCTGATTCAAAGTCAGGCGGGCCCTGCCGAAAGACCAACCGGGGATCGGTGGGGACCATCTTATCGTCCCCGCGAGGTTTCCACAGATCGCGTCGTGCCACGCACCCCGGAGGCACCATGTGACCACAATGACAGGTGAGAGGGAAGGAGTGAGCTATGGAGCGCTGTTTCGGCACGGGAGACGAGCTGTACGAGCGGTACCACGACGAGGAGTGGGGCCGCCCGCCGGAGGACACCGTGGACGAGTCGCCGCTGTTCGAGCGGATCGCGCTGGAGGGGTTCCAGTCGGGTCTGAGCTGGCTCACGGTGCTGCGCAAGCGGGCGGCGTTCCGGGCGGCCTTCGACCAGTTCAACCCCCAGATCGTTGCCGGCTACGGCGATCGGGACGTCGAACGGCTGATGGCTGACTCCGGGATCATCCGGAACCGTGCGAAGATCCATGCGGCGATCAGCAACGCCAAGGTGCTGTGCGAGATGCACGAGCGGGGCGAGCGCCTGTGGGATGTCCTGGTCGAACACGCTCCCCCACCGCGCGAGGCCCGGCCCAAAACGTTGGACGATGTTCCGGGCAGCACACCGGAGTCGATCGCGCTCAGCCGACACCTGAAGAAGCTGGGGTTCAAG